>JBEIGR010000581.1:0-3673 GCA_040381795.1 Verrucomicrobiaceae bacterium
ATGAACGATGCCCTCGGTGTGATTGATGCCAAGACGGGGCCGTATCCTGCCGCGCGGTCGTGGTCGGGTGGCAGGCGTAGGATCGTTGGGAAGGGGCCGTTGGAATCCTACTGCTACCACGCCATGTCCCGCACCTGCGGAGGTGAGGTTCACTTCGATGACGTGGAGAAAGAAGCGCTACGCAGACTGCTGTGGAAAATGAGCGAGTTCTGCGGCGTGAAGGTGGTGACCTACTGTGTGATGAGCAATCACTTCCATGTGCTAGTCGATGTGCCCTGGCGGGAGGTGTGGTTGAGGCGATTCGAGGGGCCGGAAGGGGAGCAAAGGCTGCTCGAGCACCTGCGCACGCTCTACAGCAAAACCTTCGTGGGCCTGCTCAAGGATGAATTGGACGATCTACGCCGTCGAGGCATGACGGCGCTGGCGGAGGAGAAGGTGACGGCGATCAAAAAACGATTCTGCGACCTCTCCATCTACCTCAAAGAAGTGAAAGAGCGCTTCAGCCGATGGTTTAACAAGCGGCGTGGACGCAAGGGCACGCTTTGGATGGACCGCTTCAAAAGCGTGCTGGTGGAGGGCAAAGGAGAGCCGCTGCACACGATGGCCGCCTACATTGATCTCAACCCGGTGCGAGCCGGACTGGTGAAAGATCCGAAGGACTACCGCTGGTGCGGCTACGCCGAGGCGCTGAGTGGCAGCAGGAGGGCGCAGCGGTCGATGAGTAAGGTGACAGCGATGCCGGTGGATGGCTGGGAAAGTGCGGGCGGAGCTGAAGCCTATCGAAAACTGCTCTTCAGCCATGCGGTGGAGGTCCAAAATGCCGATCAGACCGAGGTGGTAAGGCGCGGAGTGGCTGTCGAACAGGCCAAGGCTGTGCTGGAGGCGAAAGGCAAGCTCACGGCGCATGAGCTCGTGCAGTTCCGTGTGCGCTATTTCAGCGACGGCTTGGTGATTGGTGGCAAAGAGTTCGTGGAGAGCATCTTCGGTCAGCATCGGGATAAGTTTGGCCCGAAGCGGAAGGATGGGGCACGGCGAATCGCGGAAAGTGCTGGCGGGTTGTTTGCCCTGCGAAGGCTGCGGAAGCGGGCGGTGGAGTGATTCTCTCGTGTGGGGGCGTTTTTGGAACCTCAATACCGCGTTTTAAACGAGCCCTACAGGCAAGGATGGAATGCCTCACCGCCGATCTGCAGCACGTTGTCCGTGCGCCGCCTGGATCATGGGAAGCAATCTGGCCGCCATGGTGGGGCTGATGCCTTTGACTCGTTCGATATCCTCCGGCTTGGAGAACGGGCGTGCCGTCATGATGGCCTTGGCGAGCGAGGGACCGATGCCGGGCAACGAATCAAGTTCAGCCGCCGAGCCGAAATTGATGTCAACACGGGCAGGTGAGCCTGAGGTGTTGACGGGACTGTGGTGGACCGGGGCTTCATGGAGCACCGCGGCTCCTGCGGCAATGAGAGAGAGCAAGGCGAGGGCCTGCCACCACCATGGAACATTCTGCGGTTCCACCGCCATCACATCCAAAGGCCTCCGTTTGCGGCGGGAACGCGATTCCATGACTGGCGGATACAAAAAGACGGCATGGCGGACCATCGGCCGCGCCATGCCATATCGAAGGGGAGTAAGAGTTACTCGCTCTTCTTTTTCGAGGCGTCCTTTTTCTTTTTCGTCTCTTCCTTCTTTTTCGCCGGAGTCTCCGACTTGCCTGGGCCCTTCTGTTTGACGCCGATGTTGAGTTTCAAGACGCTGTCATTGCCATCACCCGTGACTTTCTTGACGCTGCCGCCCACCCAGGAGCCGACTTTGACGGCCTCGAACGATGAGGGCTTGTCGCCGTTCACATATTCGGTGCTGGCGTTGAGGTTGAATTTCGCTTCAGCTGCCTCCGCGCTTTCGCCACGGACGATGGTGAGCGTGCGGGAGGTGATGGCGGTGACTTTTCCATAGAGCGGATAGGTGTCTTGATCCGCTTTGGCTTCGGTTTTCTTTGCGGGCGCCTTCTTCGGGGCGTCTGCGCTGATAAGATCCGGAGCGGTGAAAACGGCTAGCGCCGCGACGACGAGGAGTAGTTTAGCTTTCATAAGCGGCTGTATGCTTTTCTGTTTTGCTCAAAATGACAAGCCTGATTTTGCGGTTCACCTAAAAAACCGACTTCGCGGCCAGGGATGAAATGAGCGGTTTGATCCGCTCGGCCGCGCGAACGATGGCTGCGCCGGGTATGAAATGACCAAAAAGTGGCCTCCCTCCCCATGAATTTGTTGTGGTGAAGCCAGCGTGGGCTTTGCGGGGGCGTGGAGGAAGTCTTGCACGGGACGTGGGGCGTGCTCTACATGACGAATTGTGAATCCCGCGCTCAACGAACCTGACTCGCCCTTTGATCTGGCCCTCCGCCCGGCGGATTTTTCGGAGTTTCATGGGCAGACGAAGGTCAAAGAGCAGCTCCTCGTGATGGTGGAAGCGGCTAAAATTCGCGGTGAGGCGCTGGATCATGTGTTGTTGTGCGGTCCGCCCGGCTTGGGCAAGACCACGCTGGCGAATTTGATTGCCAGCGCTGTGGGCTCGAAGCTTCACACGACGAGCGGACCACAAATCGAACGTGCGGGCGATCTCGCCGGCCTCCTCACGAATCTCCAGGAGCGGGACGTGCTTTTCATCGACGAGATCCACCGGCTGCATCCCAGCGTGGAGGAGTATTTGTATCCCGCGATTGAAGATTTCCGGCTCGACATCATCATCGACCAAGGACCCAAGGCCCGCACGATCCGCCTCGACTTGCCGCCTTTCACTTTGGTGGGAGCGACGACGCGTGCGGGCAAGCTGACAGCACCAATGCGCAGCCGTTTTGGCATTCCGAATCGGCTCGATTACTACACGACGGAAGAGCTGGAGCACATTTTGATGCGCTCTTCGAAGCTATTGGATGTCTCGATTGAAAAAGACGGTGCTCATGAAATCGCTCGCCGTTCACGCGGCACGCCGCGGGTGGCCAATCACCTTCTCCGCTGGGTGCGAGACTACGCTCTGGTCAAAGCGCAGAACGTGATTACGGGTGAGGTGGCGCAGGCGGCGCTGAGCATGCGTGATATTGATGAGAGTGGCCTCGATGATATGGACACCCGCATTCTCGAAGCCATCATCGGGAAGTTTGATGGTGGCCCGGTGGGCATGGGCAGCGTGGCGGTGGCCGTGGGCGAAGATGCGAGCACGCTGGAGGATGTGCATGAGCCTTATCTCGTGATGCAGGGATATCTCAAACGCACGCCGCGAGGTCGTGTGGCGATGCCGGCGGCCTACAAGAAGATCGGTCTGCCACCTCCACCGCGAGCGCAGGCGGAGTTGTTTTGAGCGGTGGCTATCCCGCATTCGTTTGTAGTTCGGCCTTCAGGCCGTGATTGGACGTCCCCTGAACGGGCTGAAGCCCGAACTACAAACTGTCGAGACATCACGAGAAAGTGGGAGAGAGGCGGGCTACTCCTCCGGCAGTTCTTGATGCAAAAGAGGTTTCGGAGTCGGCACCGGAGCGTGGCGGCACTGGCGGATGATCAAGCCGCTGCCGACGACGACAAGAATCAAAAGGGCAAGAGTAAGGGCGCGGGTGGAAAACATCGTGGTGGATGCTTTTCGGCTGTTTCAGCGCAACGAGCCGGTTTGCTCACGCTGCTGGATTTCGGCG
>JBEIGR010000582.1:0-3670 GCA_040381795.1 Verrucomicrobiaceae bacterium
CCCGCCGCCTTCAGCGTAGATTTCGAAGGTCTTCATTTTTGGATGGTAGCGCCAGATGCACTGACCTTCCCATTTCACGTTTTTCGTGTTGGCGCTGCTGACGTTGCCGGTGGTGGTGCTGCCGTTGGCTCCGTAAAGCCAGCCGTCCATGCCCCATTGCAGGCTGGTGGCGACGCTGTGTGTGTCTTCGAGGCCGAAGCCGCTGAGCTCGACCTCGGGGTCGCCATCCGGTTTGGCATCGAAATCGGCGTCGGGATAACTGAGCAGGTAAGGCGGATTCAGCACCCAGATGCGGCCCATGCCATGCAGGGCGGCGCTGGCGATGTTGAGGCCGGTGATGACGTCTTCATGCTTGTCGTAAAAGCCGTCGCCGTCCGTGTCCTCGAAAACGGTGATCTTGTCCGCGCCTTTTTCGCCGCGAGGGGGCGGGAGCGGCACTTTGTCGAACTTCGCCCGGAGGTGCTGATCGTAGCTGACGATCTTCAATCCGGCGGGAAATTGGTACTGGCGATACTGCGTGACCCACATGCGGCCTTTCGAGTCCCAGCTCACATAAAGCGGCTGCTCGACGACTGGCTCATGCGCCATGAGGTCGATGGCGACATCGCTGCGAGTTTTGAAGAGCTTCACCGCCTCCTGCGGCGAGGTGGGCGGTGTGTCATCGCGCATGACGCCGCGTCCGGGGCGGGTCTCCATGATCTTTTTCACGGCTTCATTGCCAGCGGGGCCGGTTTGCGTGAAGGCAGGGACGGAAAGGATGAGAAGGACAAAAGGGACGCGGAGCATGGCAATGAAACGGCGGGCCGGGGGAAAGCCTTGTGGCGTGAAGAGGTACTTTCCTGTCATTCGTCTTGGAAGAGGCTTTTCTCCTTGGGTGATGCGGCTTCGATGGGAGCGGCGCTAGGAGGAGAAGGCCGCGGGGCACTTGGGTGATGCCACCAGTGCCAGACCACGACGCCCAACAGGAGGGCGGTGAAAAGTCGGATGCTGCCAGGGCTGGACATGCGACAAGGAAAAGTCCCGGAAGCATGGAAACGCAAGCTGCGCCTTGTCTGCCGGGCCGTTTTCGCTGAGATGGCGGCATGAATTCACTCACCGCCTCTGCCGAAAACCTGCTTCCTGAAGCCCTGCGCCTCCTGCGTCGTCTGGTGGAGATCAATAGCTTCACTGCGAATGCGGCGGGGGTTAATCTCGTGGCCGAAAAGACGGCGGAGATCTTCGCTGAGCTGGGCTTTGAGGCGGAATTCTCGCCCTGCGCGACCGAGGGCACCGGCAATCATGTATTTCTGAGTCGTCGCGGTGCAGGCGGTGATCCGGTGGTGTTGGTGACGCACTCGGACACGGTGTTTCCCGCTGAGGAGGAGATCAAAAACGACTTCCGATGGGATGAGCAACCTGCCGAAGGTCGCATCTACGGCCCCGGCGTGATCGACAACAAAGGCGGTACCCTTCTCATTTGGATGATCCTGCGCCTGCTGAAGGAACAGATGCCGGAGGTGTTTGAGCACACGCATTGGTTAATCGCCTCGAACGCGGCGGAAGAGATCACCGGCGCGGATTTTGCCGAGCAGACAGCGACACGCTGCGGTGGGAAGGCGAAGGCCATTCTAGTCTTCGAGGGCGGTCCGGTGGATGAACGCGGCTGGCATATCGTGACCTCGCGCAAAGGTCGTAGCACCTGGAAACTGAGTGTCGAGGGCAGGGCGGCGCATGCGGGCTCGCAGCACGCGGTGGGCATCAATGCAATCGACGTGCTGGCTTTGACGCTGCCCTCCATCGCCGCATGGACGAACGCGGCGGAGGAACGCACCGTGAACATCGGCCACATCGCCGGTGGCACGGTGGTGAACCGCGTACCGCATGAAGCGATGGCCGAATGGGAATGCCGTGCGGTGACTCCAGCGGCGCTGGCAGCGGCGGATGCGTTTTTTGCCAGTCTGAGCGGTAAAGCGGCAAATGGAGCCAACCTCACCGCAGAGCGCACCGGGCATACCTCACCCTGGCCGGGCGGCGATGAGGTGGAGACCTTGTTCAAGCACTGGCAGGCCGCCGCAGCCCAAATCGGCCTCACCGCCATCTCGGTGCCTCGCGGTGGCCTGAGCGATGCCAATCACCTGTGGCAACTCGGCCCCACGCTGGATGGTTTGGGTCCTTGGGGAGCGAATGCGCATTGCTCCGAACGCAGCGCGGATGGCTCGAAGCTGCCGGAGTATCTTGAAACCTCCTCGCTGGTGCCAAAGGCGGTCATGAATGTGCTGGCGCTGGAGTCGCTGCTACGAGCGTGAGGGTTTTCTCCGCCTCCTACTCTGACTCCTCCTCGTCGAGGCGGAGTAGGAGACGGAGGAGGATTCACTTTGCTCACTCGCCCTTCGTCTTTCGCAGCAGCTTGATACCCTCGACGCGCATCGACTTATCCACGGCCTTGCACATGTCGTAAATGGTGAGCGCGGCGATGCTGACGGCGGTGAGAGCTTCCATCTCGACGCCGGTGGGCGCGGTGGTGATGGCGGTGGCGGTGATGCGAATGACTTTGGCCTGCACGTCAAAATCCACCTGCACCTTGGCGAGTGGGATTTGATGGCAGAGCGGGATGAGGAGCTGCGTCTGCTTCGCCGCCTGGATGCCAGCGATGCGGGCGACGCAGAGCACATCCCCCTTCTTGAGACCGTTTTCGCGGATGAGGCGGATCGTGGCAGGTTGCAGCACGATTTTACCCGTCGCCACAGCCTCGCGGCGCACGGCTGGCTTGGCAGAGACATCGACCATGGAGGCCTGGCCTTGGCTGTCGAGATGGGTGAGCTTGCGTGGCATGGCATTAACCTCCGATGGCGATCATGCGGCGGTTCGGCTGGTAGTTGTGACGGAAGTCGTGCTCCTTCGGTTTGCGGGCGACGACGCTTCGGAAGAAATCAGCCAGCTCCGCATCGCTGCATCCGGCACGCAAAACAGCGCGGAGATCGAATTCGAGATAACTTCCGAGGCAGGGGCGCAGCTTGCCATCAGAGGTGAGGCGGAGCTTGTTGCAACTCTCGCAGAAGTGCAGATTCGTCATCGCACCGATGAAGCCGATGCGCTGGCCGGTGGCCGACACGCGATGATACACGGCGGGGCCGTTGGTCTTGAAATCGGGTTCCTCAATGAGCGGACCAGTGATCTGCTCCACGAGACGCTTCGCAATGGCCACCGGCAGGAAATTTTCCTCGCTGAGCACCTCCTGCGTGCTCACGGGCATCAGCTCGATGAAGCGCAGCAGCGCGTTCTTCTTCGCCGCATAGTCGAGGAGGGCGGGCAGCTCACGCTCGGTCTGGTTTTTCATGAGCACGCAGTTCAGCCGGATGGATTCAAAACCCGCATCGATGGCTGCGTCGATGCCTTCCAGCACACGCGGGAGCAGATCGCGGCTGGTGGTGCGCTGGTAAGCTTCTCGGTCGAGCGAATCGAGCGAGACATTGGCCGTGCGGACTCCGGCACGAGCGAGCTTTTCCGCCAGTGTGAGGCCATGATCCATTTTGGCGAGCAGGGTGCCATTGGTGGAAATGCCGACGCCTTCAATGCCAGGAATCTTCGTGAGCTCACCGCAAAAATCGGCGATCCCCGGACGCGTGAGCGGCTCGCCACCGGTCACGCGGATGCGCTTGATCCCCAGCGTGGTGCCGACACGCACCACGCG
>JBEIGR010000583.1:0-3666 GCA_040381795.1 Verrucomicrobiaceae bacterium
CTCATGACTCTCGCAGCCCTTCCAGATCCCAGCGCAACTGGCGACATCTTTGTCGCCTTCCTCAGCATCGTTTTCGAGGGAGCACCTTACATCCTGCTCGGCACGCTGCTTTCAGGGATGATTGATGCCTTCCTGCCTGCCCGCCTGCTGGAGCGGGTGCTGCCCAGGAGCCGCGTCATCTCCACCTTCCTCGCCGGATTTCTCGGTCTCGTCTTTCCGGTGTGCGAGTGCGCCATCGTCCCGGTAATCCGCCGCCTGGTTCAAAAGGGCCTGCCGGTCTCCTGCGCGGTGACTTACATGCTTTCGGCCCCGATTGTGAATCCCATCGTGGCGATCAGCACGCTCACCGCCTTCAAAGAGTTCCAAAACTGGTCCTGGGATACGCCTGGCAATGCCACGATGACGATTGCCCGCCTCTCGCTGGGCTATGTAGTGGCCGTGATCGTCGGCTTGATCTTCATCCGCTTGAAACCTTCCCAGATTCTCCGCGACAAGATCACCGCTCAAATCGACACCGCCAATGCCGCCGCGGCCGAAACGGGCCACGCGGCACCGAAAGCCTCCTTCAATGGTAAGCTCGTCCACGCCATGCGCACGGCCACGCGTGACTTCCTCGATACCGGCATGTACTTCGCCATCGGCGTCATCATCACCTCCATCTTCAACACCCGCGTGGATCAGGCCATCCTCGATACGATCGCGCAGAGTGATATGCTCGCCCTGCCCTGCATCATGGGCCTGGCGATGGTCCTCAGCCTTTGCAGCACCTCAGATGCTTTCATCGCCGCGCCGATGGCCTCTTTCAGCATGGCCGCAAAGCTCGCCTTCCTCGTCTTCGGCCCCATGATGGACATCAAGCTGCTCTTCATGTACTCCGGCGTCTTCAAGCGGAAGGTCGTCTTCGGCTTCCTCATCGGTCTTTTTGTTCTTATCGGCGGTCTCGCCGTGCCGTGGATGAATCTCATTCAAAGTCTCGCCACCAAATAGCACAGCCACTTCTCACCTCTTCCTCGCTATGTCCGGCACCCGCACTCTCCTTCACCTGCTCAGCGTCGCCACCCTCCTGCTCTGGGGCGGCGTGATGCTCTTTTTCCACGTCACCGGCCGTATCATGGCCTACCTGCCGCCGGATGGCATCTTCCGGCCCATGGTGCTGGCCGCTGGCATCGGCCTCGGCGTGCTGGCTCTCTTCAATCTCCTCACCATGAATGCCGAGGACATCGGCTGCGAAGGCCACGATCACTCGCACGATGACCCTGATCACGATCACGGCCATGCGCACAAAGACGGCTGCTGCGGGCATGATCACAGCCACCAGCCTAAGCACGAGCACAGCCATGAAGAAGGCGGCTGCGGCCACGATCACTCCCATGATCATGACCATTCCAAGTGCGGCCACGATCACTCACACGATCATAAGCATGCCCACGGCGACTGCGGCCATGATCACAGCCACGAGGATCACGGGCACGCCCATGGCATTCTCGAAGAAAGCGGATGGACGGGCCGCTTGGTGGCGCTTTTCATCCTCATTGTGCCACTTACCCTCGCCGCCGTGCTCACGCCGGATCGTTACAGCCCGAACGCGGTGGTGAACAAGGGCCTCTACAATCCAAACTACGCCGATACCTCCCGCGCCGAGCAGTTCTCGCTCAAAAACAAAACGCCCACTGCTCCCACCGCCAAGCGTGGAGAACCCGCCGTCACTCCCACGGCCCTGCCGCCCGCCACCATCGCCGCCGCGCCATCCACGGATAGCAAAGCACCGCCTATTCCCGGCACGCCGCCGCCTCCCACCAAGCCCGGCGAGCCACCGAATGCTGCAAACGCCCCCAAACCACCCGTCGAAGCCAAGAGCTACGGAACCTTCTCTCTCGAAGACCTCAAAAAGCAGGTGCCGCAAAACAAGGAAGGTCACTTCCTGCTCGAAGTACCCGAGATCTATTACACCGGCGGCGATCTCGAAGTGCAGAAGGTGCTCACCGGCCAGATGGTGGAAACGACGGCTCAGGTGCTCCCTGAAAAGGTCAACAACACCGATGGCCACCGCATGCGCATCTTCCGCATGCTCGTTCAATGCTGCGCCGCCGATGCCCGCCCCTTCTCCGTGCCCATCGACTTCGGCAAGAAAGCCCCCGAGTTCAAAGATATGACCTGGGTGAAGGTCACCGGCAAGATCAGCTACAAAAAGGAAGGTGATCAAACCGTCCCCCTCCTCGAAGTCACCAAAGTCGAAGAAACCACCGCGCCGGACAACGCGATGATTTACTGATCAACTCCCCATGAACGAGCAAAACTGGGACACTAACTTCCGCGCACTCTTTGAACGCTGCGCCAAACTCCATCACGCGGGTGATACTCGTGGCGAAAAATGGTTCACGGATGCCGACAAGGCTTTCCTGACCTCCATCGGCCATACGACGCAGGAATTCTTCGACTTCGTCGATGACCACTGCCGCTACGGCCATGAAGGGCCGACACTCGAAACCGCCCTGCTCGTCGCCTCAGTGAGGCGGGACTACTTCAAAGTCATGATGGCGGAAAAGTTCAGCGGAAAAATTGTCGCACCCTCCGAGCTGCCGCCAAAGCCGGCCGCCGTCGATGGCATTCCCTGGCTTCCCCGGCTCATTGTCAAAGCTCGTGCCAAGCTGCGTGGTGAGATGGACCCGGATACCATGTTCGGCTGCGGCGGAGATCGAGCCTTCTTCCGCGAGCATCAGCTTCACGCGGCTGACTTCCTCCGAGTCACCTGGGCCGCTGGCGATGACGACCGCAAGATCATCGACTGGGTGAAGTCGAAAGGTGCCTGATCATTGACCAACAAAAAGCGGCGGGATATCCCGCCGCTTATTGTTTTGAGTCTCGAAGGCCGCATCAATGGTTGAAGAAGAACTCCTTCGAGTTCAGCAGCGCCCAGAAGAGGTCTTCAAAGGCAGGTTGGCGTGCATCGGGAGCATTGGCGACGGCCTGCTGAACGGCGGTCCATTCTTTCTCGACGGGCATGCGGCCAAAGACACGCAAGAAGAGATCCTCGGTGATCTCGCGATCTGATTTCTTCTCCTGGATCATCTTGGCGACGACGCGGCCCTGCTTGATGCGGTCGTTCACAGCATCACCATTCATGAGATGGAGGGCTTGAGAGAGCGTGGGCTCCATTTTGACTTCACAGGAGCAAACGGACTCGCGCTTCGCACGGCCGAAGGTGGTGAGGAAGTAGGTGGAGGTGGCTCCATCGGCGATCTGCACGGCGCGGGCACCAAGAGGGAGGCCCTGGAATTTGTTAGGCGTATCGGTGATCTGCGAAATGGCATCGAGCAGCACCTCGGCACGCACACGGCGGACCTGAGCATGGGAGAAATTGCGCTTATCGCCCGCGTTGGTCTCGTTGACCTTCGTGCTGCGCTGGTAGGTCTTGGAGACGCAGATGTCCCGGACCAGCTTGCGGAAGTCGTATTTGTACTCGGTGAGCTTCTGAGCCATCGAATCGATCAACTCTGGATTGGAGGGAGGATTGGACACACGAACGTCATCCACCGGTTCCACCACGCCGACGCCGGTGAAATGCGACCAGATGATGTTCGAGATGTTGCTGGCGAAGTAAGGATTGCGTGGCGAAGCCAGCCATTCGGCCAGCACTTTGCGGCGGTCCTCGCCGGGTTTGATCTC
>JBEIGR010000584.1:0-3659 GCA_040381795.1 Verrucomicrobiaceae bacterium
CAGATCCACGGCAATTCAACCTCCATCGTGCGCTACAAGGACATCGCCATCACAGAACTGCCCGCGGCGAAGGCGAAGTAATGATTCGACACCTCTGCAACTTACTTCAACCCACATCATGAAACACACCGACATTCCCGACATCAGCCGCCGCACCTTTCTCCATCGTTCGGCGGGTATTCTAGCCGCCTCCGCTGGCTTCGCCGAGCTCGCCCAAGCAGAGACGGAGAACACGTATGGCGTCGAGACACCGGAACTGCGCAGCCGCGCAGAGGTTAATGCCGTTATCGGCAAGGCACCGAAGCCCACAGCGGAGGCGAGCCTGCGACCGCTCACCATTCTCTTCGCCGGAGGTGCCAAGGATCACCCGCCGAGGTCCCATTCTCACGATGTGCTGCCGAAACGCTGGAAGGTGCTGCTGGGCGGCGCAGGTCCAGGTGATGAGGCGGTGACGAACATGTATCGCCCCCAGGTGGAAGCCGACCGCGCCTTGATTGCCGCAGGCTCACCGCAGGTCAAAGCCCTGAGCACCTTGGAATGGCCCACCGAAGAGCAGTTCGCCACGGCGGATGTGATTATGCTTTATCAAAGTCCGCAGTGCTGGAAAGACGCGAGTCACTTGCCACAGATCGAGGCATTCCTGAATCGCGGTGGCGGTCTCGTGCTGTCGCACTATGTGCTCTGGAATGCTTCGCCAGCGCTCGCGGATATGCTGGGACTCGCCAAGGGAAAGGACAGCCACTACAAGCACAAGGTCATCACCCTGAAGCTGCCGGAGCCGCGTCATCCCATCATGCTCGGATTGCCCGACACCTTCACCCTCGCCGACGAGTGCTTCTGGAACCTGCAAGGCGACCGCAGCAAGATCACCGCGCTCGCCACCTCCGATGAAACCGTGGGCGACAAGGTCAGCGCCGAGCCGGTCATCTGGGCCCACGAGCACGGGAAAGGTCGCGTCGTAGCCTCCACCCTGGGCCACTTCGATTGGACCTTCGACGATCCCTTCTTCCGCACCATCCTGCTGCGCGGCATCGCCTGGGCCGCCGGCGAATCACCGTATCGCTTCGATCCCCTCATCCCGCGCGGCATCCCGTTGAAAGACTGACGCGATAACTCCACCACTCCGTGAACATTCGCTTGTCCCTCCGCCCTTTCTGAAAACAAATTTGGCACTCAGAGCGAGATGCGCGGGAATACAGGTGATCCACGCTCATGAGTTCTGAATCTGCACCACGCACCGAACAGCTTGTCCTGCTGCTGACCCAGCATCAGGAGCCGTTGTTTCGTTACATCTTCAGTCTCGTGGTTTGCGAGGCGGATGCGCGGGATATTCTGCAGGAGACGAGTCTGGCGCTGTATCGGAAGTTCGATGCGTATGATGCCTCGCGGCCGTTTTTGCCGTGGGCTTATCGGTTTGCCTATTTGCAGGTGCAGAAGCATCGCGAGAAGGCGGCGCGGTCGCCGATGCTGTTCTTCAGCGAGGATGTCATGGATTTGCTGGCGCATGACCGGGAGCGGATGGAGCCGGAACTCGATCAGCGGCTTCAGTTTTTGGATGCATGTCTGGATAAACTGACGCCGCAGGACAAGGAACTTGTCACCAACCGATACGCGATGCGTCAGGGCGCGGAGGAGATGATGCAGCGGTTTGCGATGAGCCGCCGCACCCTGTTTCGGAACCTGGAACTGCTGCGCCAGCGGCTGCATGACTGCGTGACACGCCAGCTTCAATCGGAGGGACTTTCATGAATCTCGAATCACTGATCCATGCCAAGCTCGACGGCGAAATCACGCCGGAGCAGCACACGCAACTCGAAGCTCTGCTGCGCGATGACTGGCAGGCGCGACGCCTTTATCTGGAACTCGCCGATCAACAGGCGCGTTTGCTGCAACAGCCAGCGGTGAACACCGGCAGGCTCAAGCAGCCATCGGTCATGAGCCGGACGGTGCGGTGGCGGACATCAGCGCTCGTTGCTTCGGCGGCGGCGATTGTCCTGCTGGCCTTCATCGTTTGGCCTCGCGCGGCGGTGGATAGAGAAGCGATTTCCAATGGAGTCGCGATGATCAGTGACACCTTGGATGCTGACTTTGCTGAAACTGCGGTGCGCAGTGGTGATACCATCGCGCCAGGGAAGCTGACCTTGAACAAAGGCCTAGCGCAGATTGAGTTCTTCAGCGGGGCGACGGTGTTGATCGAGGGTGCCACGCAGCTCGAAATCATCTCGGCTTGGGAGGCGCGTTGTGTGAGCGGTCGCGTGCGCGTGCATGTGCCGCCAGCCGCGAAGGGCTTCCTCATGCATGCGCCGGATGTGAAGCTGGAGGACCTCGGCACCGAGTTCGCGCTGAATGTTCATGGGCAGGACAGCGCGGTGCATGTTTTTGATGGCGAAGTCATCGCGCATACGAAGGACAAAGCACCCGCGAGTCTGAAGGTGGGCATGTCATTGGCCTCCACCACGGCGGGTGTATTGCCGCAGGATTTCCTGCCCATCAGCGAACTGCAAGGGCTGATCCGCCAGCGCGAGCAACGCCGTTTTCAGCAATGGCAGGCGTGGTCGGAAGGGACGAGCAAAGACCCGCGTCTCATCGCTTATTACACTTTCCAGCATGCGCCGGATGATCGCTGGGACCGGCTGGTGAGCAACTTCGCGGCTCCTCAGCTAAAGCAGCGTGCTGGCGGTGCTGTCGGCGCTCAGTGGACGCAAGGTCGCTGGCCTGGAAAGGAAGCGCTGGAGTTCAAACGGCCGGGCGACCGCCTCCGCTTGAATCTCGATGGCAGTTACACGGCGCTCACCTTGTCTGCCTGGGTGAAGGTGGACAGCGTGGACAAGAAATACAACTCGCTGCTGCTCACCGATGGTTACGACAACGGCGAACCGCACTGGCAGATCTATGAAGACGGCAGCCTCATGTTCTCCATCATCTATCGGCCTGATGGGATCACACGCGGCGGAGACTGGAACCAGATCTATTTCTCCAAACCTGTCTTTGGTCCAGACAGCCTGGGGCGCTGGCATCACATCGCCGTGAGTTATGACAATCAAAGCGGGCAGGTCATCCAATACTTCGATGGAGCCGAGGTCAGCCGTGAGGTGTCGAAGCGGCATCAGGCCGGACGCCCGATCAGCTATGGACCGTGCGAACTGGGCAACTGGGGACTGCCAACCCAAGGCCATCCGTTCCCCATCCGCAATCTCAACGGGGCGATCGACGAGTTCGCCATCTACGCCGCCGTGCTCAGCGGGGCAGAAATCCAGTCCATCTTTGAAAACGGCCATCCCAAATGAGGCTGCTCCTATCCCTTCTCCTTCTTCCATTACTCGCTCCTGCACGTGAACCCTTGGTGGAATGCGACCTTGTCGGCTTTCTCCCGCCTCACGCCAGTTGGCGCGCCATCAGCTCCGGCCATGCGGGCTGCGAGGGGGCACAGTGGATCGGCGACACGCTGCACTACGCCGCGCATCATGACGGCTTCGCCTTCAAATGGTCGGAGACCACCGGTCTCGTCGTCTGGCGCAAGGACTCGCCCGAGGCCACCAGCTTCCGTCCCGATGGCGCGGGCGGCTTTTATGTCGTCGAGCAGACCACGCGGCAGCTCACCCGCTGGAATGACCAAGGTGAGCGTGTGGAAGTGCTCGCGGATACCTTTGAGGGCAAAA
>JBEIGR010000585.1:0-3648 GCA_040381795.1 Verrucomicrobiaceae bacterium
CCACGCTCCTCTTTGCCTCCACCGCTCTTTTCGCCGCCGATTGGCCGGAGTTTCGCGGACCCGGTGCGCAGGGGCATTCCGATGCCACGAGCCTGCCGCTCATCTGGAGCGCCACCTCGCATGTCGCGTGGAAGGCACCTATCGCGGGCGTGGGCTGGTCCTCCCCGGTCGTCATCGGTGATCGCATCTTTTTGACCAGCGCCGTCTCGCTCAGCGGCAAAGAAGAAGCCACCGCCGATCGCTCGCTGCGTGCGATGGCTCTCGATGCCGCCACCGGCAAAGCCGTGTGGGATGTGGAGCTCTTCCAGGCAGCCTCACCGCGGGCGCATCGCAAAAACAGCCATGCCAGCCCCACGATCATTCATGAGGATGGAAAGCTCTACGTCCACTTCGGCCATCTCGGCACCGCCTGCCTCAGCGCCGCCAGCGGCCAGACCGTGTGGGCCACGCAGGCACACGCCTACGTCCCTGTGCATGGCAATGGCAGCAGCCCCGTGTTGTTTGAGGACCTGCTCATCTTCTCCGCCGATGCCGAAACGGAGCCCAAAGTCATCGCCCTCGATAAAACCACCGGCCAGCAGCGCTGGACCTTTGCCCGCCAGTCCGGTGCCAAAAAGAAGTTCTCCTTTTGCACGCCGCTCCTCATCGATGTGAAGGGCCAGAAGCAGCTCATCACGCCCGGCAGCGGTGTCGTGAACGCTTTGAACCCCAAAGACGGCACCGAGATCTGGCGCTGCGATTACGATCAAGGTTACAGCGTCGTCCCACGTCCCGTCTATGCCCACGGCATGATCTTCATCAGCACCGGCTACGACAAGCCCCTCGTGCTCGCCATCAAAGCCGATGGCCAAGGTGATGTCACCGCCACCCACCTCGCCTGGAAGATCGAAAAAGCCGCCCCGCACAATCCCAGCATGGTCGTCATTGGCGACGAACTCTACTTCATCGCCGACAACGGCCTCCTCAGTTGTGCCGATGCCAAGACCGGTCAGGTCCATTACTCCGAGCGCTGCACCGGCCCCGTCTCCGCCTCGCTCCTCGCCGCCGATGGCAAGCTCTACATCCAGGACGAGAAAGGCCTCGGGGTCGTCGTGCAGCCCGGCAAGCAATTCAAAATCCTCGCGCAGAATGACCTCGGCGAGCGCAGCCTCGCCTCCTACGCCGTCATCGGTTCCGACCTGCTCATCCGCACCGAAGGGAATCTCTACCGCATCAAAAAGTGATCCCCCGCCTGCTCTTCAGCCTCCTCGCCACCGCCGCGCTGGCAGGCGATCTCCAGCTCACCCTGCCGCCTGTCCTTTATGCCACGCCGGACGTGCCGATGAGCATCTACCACGACAACATCGTCCTCACCGAAAAGCCCGAAAACTACCGCTTCGAGTTCCAATGCCCGCTCGGCACTGCGGAAGCCCGCCGCTGGACCGTCAAGCCCACCGATAAAGACGCGGGCGATCATCCCATCGAGATCACCGTCAAAGACCAGGCCGGTCAGATTATCGAAAGCGGCCGGCTCACCCTCCACATCTCCCCGCGTCAGGCAGGCGAAGGCAAATCGCTGCGTCTTCTCATCGTCGGAGACAGCCTCACGAACGCCAGCATGTATCCCAACGAGATCGCCAAGATGCTCGCCAGGCCCGGCAATCCCATATGGACGATGATCGGCACCCACAAGCCTGCCGGGACCTTGCCTGAGGTGCGCCATGAAGGCTACGGCGGATGGAAGTGGGCGGATTTCCTCGGCAAATTCGATCCCAAGCCCGCTGGCGTCACCGCAGGCCCGCTCGCTCGCAAGAGCACCAGCCCCTTCATTTTCCCTGATGCGGCTCAAAAGCCCGTTTTCGACCTCCCGCGCTACTTTCGCGAAAACAGCGACAACCAGCCGCCCGATATCGTCACCTTCCTTCTTGGTATCAACGACTGCTTTGCCGCCAAGCCCGACTCTCCCGACGAGAAAATCACCGAGGTGCTCGCCCATGCCGAAAAGCTCATCGCCGAGTTTCGCCGCGCCTCGCCGAAATCTCTCCTCGCCATCGGCCTCACCACCCCGCCGAACGCCCGGCAGGCCGGTTTCACCGCCAACTACCAAGACAAGTATCCCCGCTGGGGCTGGAAGCGCATTCAGCACCGCCTCGTGCAGCGCATGCTGGAAAAGTTCGGCGGCCGCGAAGCCGAAAACATCCACCTCGTCCCCACCGAACTGAACCTCGATCCCCTCGACGGCTACCCCGTGAACAACGGCGTCCATCCCAACCCCTTCGGCTACGCCCAGATCGGCCACAGTTTCTACTCGTGGATGAAATCGCGGTGGTGAGATGCGTATCCATCGCATGATCCTTCGCCTTCTCGCCAGTCTCCTCGTCGTTACGTCAGCCTCGCTCGCCGGTGAATTCCGTGTCGGCGCGGCCCGTGTGGACATCACGCCGAAGGATGGCACGCCGCTAGGCGGCTTTTACAAGTTTCGCGGCTCGGCAGGCGTGCTCGATCCGCTCTACGCGAAGACGATGGTCATCGAAAAGGACGGTGTGCATGCTGCCATCGTCGTGCTGGATCTCTCCGGCACCGTGAGGCCCATTGTGGCGGAGGCACGAAAGCTCATTCAGCGGGAGTGCGGCATTGAGGGGGATCATGTGATGATCTCTGGCACGCACACCCACAGCGGCCCGCAGCAGCCGCGTGGCTCGATGATGGATGAGATCACGAAAGTGAACTCACCGGCGGGCGTGAGTTACACCGGCATGCTGCCTGTTTGGATCGCCGAGTCGGTGAAGCAGGCGAAGGCCAAGCTCATGCCGGTGACGGCATCCTCGACCCTCGGCCGGGCGGAAGGCATCAGCTTCAATCGACGCATTCTCCGCGAAGGCCAGCAGGAGGCCATCTGGCAGCCGCAGAAGCTCACGCCAAAAGATCGCCCCGCCGGCCCGGTCGATCCTGAGGTGGGGGTGCTGGTCTTTGAAGCGGCGGGCAAGCCGGTGGCCTCGTTGTTGAACTTTGCGATGCATCCCACGTCCGTCGGTGGCGGGGTGAAGATCTCGGCGGACTACCCCGGCGTGTTCACGAAGCTCGTGAGTGAGCGACACGGCGCGGAGATGATTTCCGTCTTCGCCAACGGCTGCTGCGGTAACATCAATCACCACGACTACATCACCGGCAAACGTCGCAGCACGCTGGAGCTAGGCACGGCTCTCGCGGATGCGGTGGATGCTGCCTGGGCGGATTTGCAGCCACTCACGACCTTCCAGCCACGCATCCGCTCCGAGCAGGTGACCCTGAAACGCCGCCGTTTCACCGAGGAGCAAATCGCAAAGGCCAAGGACATGGCCGCCAACATGTTCACGAAGAACTTTGGCACCGTGCCGATGGCAGAGACGGTGTGCATCGTGGAGACGGTGGCCAAGCAAAACGAGCCGCTGTTGGCCGAGGTGCAGGTCATGGCCTTCAGCGAGGAACTCGCCGTCGTGGCGCTGCCGGGTGAAATCTTTGTCGAACTGGGTCTCGCCCTCAAAAAAGCCTCTCCCTTCAAGCACACCCTCATCGCGGAACTGGCGAATGGCAGCATCGGCTACGTCCCGAACCGCGAAGCCTACCCACAGGGCAATTATGAGATCGTCAGTGCCCGCAGCGAAATCGGCAGCGGTGAAAAGCTCAACG
>JBEIGR010000586.1:0-3642 GCA_040381795.1 Verrucomicrobiaceae bacterium
CCATCCTTCTCGCCATCCGGCGCATCCAGTTGTTGGGGTGCTCCAGTGTCTTCACGAGGTCGGCGGTGGGGAGCTTTTTAAGGTCGAGGATTGGCGGAGTGAGGACGCCCTCGTCCGCTTTGGGGTCGTTGGTTTTGGCGGACGAGGGCGTCCGCGCTCCTGTGTGAACGACGCGCCAGATGCGGCCGCGTTCGCGGTCCACGCCTTCGGGGTTGGCCTTGGCGTTTTGGTAGCAGGGATACTTGTCGCACCAGTCCATGATCCAGAGGAAGCCGTCGGGGCCGGTTTGCGTGCTGACGGGGCGGAACCAACCGTCGTTGGCGCGGAGGAAGTCGCGACGTGGCTCGCATTTGAAGGTGGCGCCGACGGGCGTGAGCACCTCCTCGTGGATGGCGTTGTCGTGGATGTTGCCGATGAAGGCATGGCCGTGCGTGTCGGCGGGATAGCGGCCGCCTTGATAAATCTGCACGCCGGCATACGCGGCGCGGAAGTGCTTGTGCTTCACGATGCTGGGCAGTTGCTCGTAGGCATACGGATTCTCCGGCGCACCGCCCTGACGCACATAAATGCCGCCGGGAGCCATGTGGAAGAAGTGATCGATGACGCAGGCGCTGACGAAGAAGTTCCCCGCGGCGTCGTAGTCGCAGCCCCAGGGATTGCTGGTGCCGTCGGCGAAGACTTCGAATTCCCATTGTGGTGCAGCCGTCCCGGCTGCCTCAGATGATTTCAGCCGGGACGGCTGAACCACACTCATCGGCCTCGCGCGGCCAATCCCCGCATCAAACTTGAAGCCCTCGCTCTCGGGCTGACCGGGGCGGCGGACTTTGCTGTTCGTGAAGACGCCGTGGGTCATGTAAAGCCAGCCGTCAGGGCCCCAAGTGAAGCTGTTGACGAGCTCGTGCGTGTCCTCGCGACCAAATCCGGTCAAAACGACACGCCAGGCGTCCGGTTTGTCGTCGCCATCGGCATCGCGGAAGTGGATCAAATGCGGCTGCTGGCCGATGTAGATGCCGTCATCGCCGCAGAGGATGGCGGAGGCGAGATTGAGGCCCTCGACGAAAACGGTGCGCTTGTCGGCCTCGCCGTTGTTGTCAGTGTCTTCGAGGATGATGACGCGGTCGCGGGGCAGGTTCTTGGTTCCTGGTTCTTGGTTCTTGGTTGGCAGGCAAAGCGCGGGCACGGGGTGGTATTGATCATCTTTGGCCTCTGCGCCGAAAGGGCGCTGCTCAACGGGGAGCGGGGAGCCTTCGGGGTATTCGTAAGCCTCCACGACCCACAAGCGGCCTCGGTGATCCCACGTCATGGCGACTGGATTTTGCACCATCGGCTCATGCGCGAAGCAGCGGACCTCATAACCTTCCGGCACGCTCATTTTGGCGCGGGCTTCCTCGGGCGTGGGGCAGGCGGTTTGAGCGGCTTTGCGTTCGCCTTCGATTTCTTGGCCAGCGGCAAATAGATCGGCAGTGAGAAGGCAGCAGGAGAGAAAAAGGAGCGGGCGCATGGTGGGGAGGCACTTTGTAGCAGGAACTACGAAGCGGCCGCAAGAACCATGTCGGACATGCTTTGGGTGGAATCGGCGTTGCGGGCGGTTTTTCTTTTTCAACGCGAATGACAGCGAATGGATACCGAATGGCCGCGAATTGGACTTTTCGCTCCTATTCGTGGTCATTTGGCTCCCATTTGGCCTGGATTCGCGTTCAAAAAGAATCCTTCCGCCTGCTCATGGCCTGAGGCATCAGCCCAGCACCTTCTTCCGCACGATCTCGGTGACCATCTTCGGGTTCGCTTTGCCCTGGCTGGCTTTCATGGCCTGGCCGGTGAACCAGTTCATGGCTTTGTCGTTGCCGGCTTGGACCTCGGCGACTTTGTCGGGGTTCGCGGCGAGGATTTGCTCGACGATGGCCTCCAGAGCGCCGGTGTCGCTGACTTGCTCGAAGCCTTTGGCTTTGATGATGTCGGCAGCAGGTTTGCCGGTGTCGAGCATCTCAGCGAAGACTTCCTTCGCCTGGTTGTTGCTGATTTTGCCGGCTTCGACGGTTGCGACGAGGCTGCTGAGAGCGGCGGGTTCGATGGGGCACTCGGTGATGGCGAGGCTGCGGTCGTTCAGAGCGCCGAGGAGGTCGTTGAGCACCCAGTTGGCAATCTTTTTGGCAGGAACGGCGGTGTCAGCGGCGACGGCGGTTTCATACCACGCGGCGAGGGTTTGCTCGCTGCTGAGCACGCTGGCGTCGTAAGCGGAGCAGCCGTAGTCGCGCTCAAAGCGGGCGCGTTTTTCGTGGGGAAGTTCGGGGACGTGAGGTTTCACGCTGGCGAGAAGGTCGGCGGTGTGCAGCGGGAGGAGATCGGGATCGGGGAAGTAGCGGTAATCGTGCGCATCTTCCTTGGTGCGCATGAGCGTGGTTTCGCCGCGGTCATCATCCCAGCGGCGGGTGCTTTGGATGAGTTTTTCACCGCGATTCAGGCAGTCGATCTGGCGCTCGGTTTCGTATTTGATGGCGCGGCGGACGGCGGAGAGGGAGTTCAGGTTTTTGAGCTCGATCTTGGCGCCGAGTTCGGTCGTGCCTTCGGGGCGGACGGAGATGTTCACGTCGCAGCGCATCTGGCCTTTTTCCATGTCGGCATCGCTCACGCCGCCGTAGAGCATGATCTGCCGCAGGCTGCCGAGGTAGGCGACGGCTTCCTCCGCACTGTCGATATCGGGATCGCTGACGATTTCCATCAGCGGCGTGCCGGCGCGGTTGAAGTCGATGGTGGTGAATTTGTCGTGGTGGGTGGATTTGGCCACGTCCTCCTCCAAATGGATGCGCGTGAGCTTCACGACCTTGCCGGGATTGGCGATGGTCTTCTGCGCGTCTTTGGGATAGGCGAAATCATAGAGCGGCACGCCGCCACCGAGGCACAAAGGCAGATCAAACTGGCTGATCTGGTAGTTCTTCGGCATGTCCGGGTAGAAGTAGTTTTTGCGGTCCCACTTCACGACGGGGGGCGTGGAGCAGCCGAGCATGAGGCCGGTGAGGAGGGTCTTTTCGATGGCGGCCTTGTTCAGCACGGGCAAAGCGCCCGGCAGGCCGAGGCAGGTGGGGCAGGTGTGCGTGTTTGGCTCCGCGCCATACTCGACCGGGCAGGCGCAGAACATCTTGGACCGCGTGGTGAGCTGCGCGTGGACTTCGAGGCCGATGGTGAGGATGTAATTGGGCATGTTGGAGCGGAGGGCTAAGGGCGTAGAGCGGAGAGTAAAAGCCAGGGCGGCGGATGAAAGCGAGAGGGCGGGCGGGGGCAACGCGGCGTTGGCGGTTTTTTCGGATGCCTGAAACAGGGCGGCATCGAAATGGCCGCGAATCTGGCTTCTTGTCCCGATGATTGGGGTTAACCATCCTGTCCGGCCTCAAGCAAAACCTCTGTGTTTCTCGGTGAACTCTGTGGTGAGCCTGCCTTTTTCGACCACAGAGCACACGGAGGAGCACAGAGACGGAGAGGCTTTTTAAGCAGCTCGGCCATCCGCTCCTTTCATGCACTTTCCCCTCACGCCACCCTCGCCGCGCTTTGCGAGTGCATGGCCTGCCACACGGCATCGACCACACGCATGTAGCAAATGCCTTCGAGAAAGCTCGGCGAAGGTCGTGGAGCCTGCGGATCTCGCAC
>JBEIGR010000587.1:0-3638 GCA_040381795.1 Verrucomicrobiaceae bacterium
ACTCGGTGAGATTACGCCGGAACTCGTCGAAGCCGCTTTAACGCCACGCACGCGGCTCGTGGCACTGGCTTCGTGCCATTACCTCAGCGGCTACCGCCTTGATGTGGATGCCATCGGCCAGTTGGTGCGGGGCAGGGGAATTTGGTTCTGCCTCGATGCCATCCAGACGGTGGGTGCCTTTGAGACGCGAGTCGATCATGTGGATTTCCTCTCCGCCGATTCGCACAAGTGGATGCTCGGGCCGATGACGGCAGGCATCTTTTATGTGCGGGACGAGTGGCAAGACATCCTGCGCCCCGGATTGCTCGGTTCATGGAATGTGCGCAGCCCAAATTTCATCGCGCAGGCCGGTATCGAGTTCGAGCGAGGTGGCCGACGCTATGAGCCGGGCGCTTTGAACATCAACGGCATCCTCGGCATGCGTGCAGGCATCGAGCTGATCGAAGAGATGGGCTTGCCTGCCATCAGCGAGCAGCTCATCCGGCTCAAAACACGACTGCACGAGCGGCTAACTCCACTGGGCTTTGAATTCCTCGGTCCACCGCCCGAGAGTCCGGCGGCCTCCGGCATTACGACGGTGTGGCATCCGCAGTTGAAGCTGGAGCCGATTCAGGAAGGTCTCGCGTCGCGTCGCATCGCGGTGTCTTTGCGGCACACGCGGGATGGCCGGGCGCACATCCGCTTTAGCCCGCACTTTTACAATACCGTCACGGAAATGGACCGTGTGGCCGATGCCGTGGCAGAACTGGTGGCTGCACAAGGCGATTGACCTCGAAGCTGCCTTTCCCTAATCTCTCTGCCATGCGCACCTCGAACCCCACGCTGAACGACTCCGTTTTCGAACGCTCCCGCCTTGCCTCGCCTGCCGGCGCGGTGATGACCCTGAATGGCACCGTGCTAAAAACCGGCATCCTCGCTGTGCTGCTGGTGACGGCGGCAAGTTGGAGCTGGAAGATCGCCATGGGCGAAACGGGCGCTCCAGCGTGGTTCAGCACGGCACTGATGTTTGGCTGGATCGCTCCGCTCGGTCTCTCGCTCATCATTTCCTTTGTGCCAAAGACCGCTCCGGCTCTGGCACCCTTGTATGCCATCACGAAAGGCGTCCTCGTGGGCATGATCTCGGCGATGTATGAGCGGCAATTCGGCGGCATCGTGCTCACGGCGGTGATGCTGACCTCTGGCATCCTCTTTGCACTGCTGGCGGCCTACAGCACGGGCCTGATCAAGCCGAGTGAGAACTTCAAGCTTGGCATTTTTGCCGCCACGGCCGGCGTGGCTTTGTTTTACCTCGGCACGTGGGTTCTTTCGATGTTCGGTATCCAGGTGCCGGGCATTTTTGGCAATGGCTGGATCGGCATCGCCTTCTCCGGCTTCGTCGTCGTGCTGGCGGCGCTGAATCTCGTGCTCGACTTTGATTTCGTCGAGAATGGCTGTGCCGCAGGTGCACCGAAGCACATGGAATGGTACGCGGCTTTCGGTCTGCTCGTGACACTCGTCTGGCTCTACCTCGAAATCCTGCGCCTGCTCTCGAAGCTCAACAGCCGCAATTGATCTGCTTTTCTCATTAACTCCAACCATCCACCACGAATGAAAAACACGCTCCTCGCTCTTTTCGCCTTCACCACCGCTTCCCTGGCCAATCCCGAACTCGCCAACGTCGTCACCCAAGAGTATGGCGTGGCCGTCGCGGAAGGCATTTTGCTTCTTCAAGCTCCCGCCAGCGCTGGCGAGCCGGTGAAGTGGTCCGTCTATGCTCGTGATCCTTTCCGCACCGGTCAGCTCATCAAGACGGAGCTCACTCAGCAGGGCCGAAGCTGGGTGGTGAAGCCCGCCGGAGCCGATGACGATCTGCTGCGTGCCACACCGCCGACCACCATCGCCTTCAACCGCGTGAAATACACCTCCTCCGAAGCTCGCGGCATCGCCGCTCGTGCAGCGGTGGATGCGAAGACGACCTTTGCCACGATCGAGTATCAACTGGCCTGCAACAAAGCCGATACCGCACCGGAGTGGGGTCTCGCTTTGCTCGATGCCGCTGGCGTCGAAGTGGGCTTTCTACTCGTGAATGCCGAAACGGGCCTCATCACGCATCAGCAGTGGGCCAGCCAAATGGCTGCCGCACCGAAGGGCGGTGATGTCGAAGGCGGTGAAAAGGGTGCCCGCGCTGCTCAAGACGTCAAAGACGCCGCCCGCCGTGCCTGGAACTGGACCGATGGGGCTCGCAAGGAAACGAAGAGCTTCTTCAAAGAGCTGTTCCGCCGGAATTGATCGGACTGCTACTCCAGCTGTAGCTTTGCCAGCGAGCTGTAAAGGCCGCCGGACTTCGCGATGAGTTCATCGTGAGTGCCTCGTTCGAGAATGGCCCCGCCTGACATGGCGAGGATCTGATCGCAACGACGCACGGTGCTCAGGCGGTGGGCGATGATGATGCTCGTGCGGTTTTCCATGAGCTTATCGAGGGCGTCTTGCACGAGGC
Source organism: Verrucomicrobiaceae bacterium (assembly GCA_040381795.1). Taxonomy (GTDB): domain Bacteria; phylum Verrucomicrobiota; class Verrucomicrobiia; order Verrucomicrobiales; family Verrucomicrobiaceae; genus Prosthecobacter. Next base: position 2,477 of record JBEIGR010000587.1, read on the forward strand.
GCTCGCTTTCCGCATCGAGGCTGCTGGTGGCTTCATCGAGGATGAGGATGGCCGGATCAGCGAGAATGGCTCTCGCGATGGCGAGACGTTGGCGCTGGCCGCCGCTGAGTTGCGTGCCGCGATCTCCGACGACGGTGTCGTAGCCTTCGGGGAGCTTCGAGATGTAGTCATGCGCGTTCGCCTTCTTCGCCGCTGCGATGATGTCATCTTCGGAAGCACCGGGACGGCCGTAGGCGATGTTTTCGCGGATGCTACCGCCAAACAAAAGCACCTCCTGCGGCACGAGGGCGAGGTTACGGCGCAGCGTGGTGAGGGAGAAATCTTTGATCGGCTGGCCGTCGATAAGGATCTCACCGCTGGTGGGATCGTAGAAGCGGAAGAGCAGGGAGATGCTCGTGGATTTTCCGCTGCCGCTCGGACCGACGAGGGCTATGCGCTGGCCCGCTTTGGCTGTGAGGTTAAAGTCTCGCAGCACCGTGACGTCCGGCCGCGTGGGATAGGCAAAGCTGATGCCGCGCATCTCGATCTCGCCGTGGAAACGCTTTTCCGGCGTGGGGCTGGCATCGGTGGGTTCGGTCTCGTCTTTGAGCAGCTCGCGAACACGCTCAGTGGCTCCGAGTGCCCGTTGAAGCTGGGTGATGAGTTCCGGGAACTGCATGAAGGAAGCCGCGATCATGCCGCTGAGCCCGGCGAACTGCGTCAGCTCATCGCGACCGATCTCGTGATGCTCCAGCATGCGCATCGCAAACCAGGTGACGAGGATCAGAGCCAAGCTGAAGGCGAAGATGATGAAGGCGATGAAGGATGCCCTCGGCGCGGCGGCACGGATCACGGTGCGCAGGTATTCGCCGAGGTTCTTCTCGTAGCGGGCGATCTCGAAGGCCTCATTGCGGAAGGCTTTCACACTCACGATGCTCTGCAGCGATTCATCCACGACGACCTGTGTGGCAGCGAGGTTGTCCTGGGCTTTGCGGGTGAGCTTGCGGATGCGGGTGCCAAAGATGGCGATGAGCACGATGACCACTGGGATGGTGCCCACCATGAAGAGCGAGAGTTTTACGCTCATTTGCAAAATGAGCACGAGGCAGATCGAAAGCATCACCGTGTGCCGGATGAGCATCGGGATGGTCACCACGAGCGTTTCACGCATGGCCTCCACATC
>JBEIGR010000588.1:0-3636 GCA_040381795.1 Verrucomicrobiaceae bacterium
AGCCGCCGGCATGCAATGCCACGCCATCTCCACCCACCTCGTGGGTCAGGCCGTGTGCGATAACATCGACCCACGCCACAAGCAGATCCTCCCCGCCCACATTTATGGTGATGGCGATCCCGAAGGCGTCCGCCAGCGTGCCGCTGAGGAACTCATCAAAACGGCGCACGCCGCGAAACGCTTCGGCGTCAGCGTGGTGAACGGCTTCACCGGCAGCAGCATCTGGCACCTCGTCTATTCCTTCCCGCCGAACCTTCCCGGCCAGATCGAAGCTGGTTACGCTGACTTCGCGAAGCGCTTCAAGCCGATCCTCGACGAGTATCAGAAGCTCGGCATCCGCTACGCTCTCGAAGTGCATCCCACCGAGATCGCCTTCGACATCGCCAGCGCCGAGCGTGCTCTCCAGGCCCTCGATTACCACCCCGCCTTCGGCTTCAACTACGACCCCAGCCACTTCGGCTACCAGGGCGTCGATTATGTGAAGTTCATCTACCAGTTCAAAGATCGCATCTTCCACGTCCACATGAAGGACGTGGCCTGGGGCATCGGTGACGGCACCGCAGGCGTCTTCGGCGGTCACGTCGATTTCCACAAACCGAGCCGCTACTGGGACTTCAAGTCCGTCGGCCGTGGCAACATCAACTTCGAGCGCATCATCCGCGCACTGAACGACATCGAGTACGGCGGCCCGCTCTCCGTCGAGTGGGAAGACGGTGCCATGGACCGCGAATTCGGCGCCACCGAATCCGCCGCTTTCGTGAAGAAGATCGACTTCCCACCTTCGAAGATCATCTTCGACGCCCAGTTCGCTGAGAACAGCAAGTAAGCGCCACTCACATCATTCACGCCACACAGGCCGGGATCACCTCCCGGCCTGTTTCGTTGTTGAGTAGCGGCGGGCGTGAGCACGCCAAAGACCGCCCTACTTGTAGTCTTCGCCATTCAGGCTCTTCGCCACGCTTTCGAGCCAGTCTTCGAGCGCATGGCGCATCGCGGCAAAGCGTTCAGGCTGCTCGGCGATGAGGATGTGCTCTTCATTCGCATCGGTGGCTAGGTTGTAGAGTTCCCACTCCACCTCGCCCTTCTTTTCGATGCGGTGGAGCTTCCACGGCCATTCGAGCCAGGCGGAATGGCCCGCAAAGCTCGTGAGTGAAACCGCTTCGCCGATCTTCCCGGCATCCGGCATCAACCGTGCAGGATCGCTGGGTTCGATGCCCTTGGCTTGTTCCGCGAGGAGGTCCGCCATCCATTGGTCGGACGGCGTGCTGATGCCGCCTCGGTTCGCATCCCAAAAGCCGATGGGCTTGCTGCGTGTGTTGATTTCACCTTCGAGCACGGGGAGCAGACTCTGACCATCGAGCGGCATCTCAATACCAAAGCACCGTCTCATCTCGAAGATCGAGCTTCTTCAGCTCCTCGCGGATGCGTCCAAAGGCACGGTCCATGGCCGTGATCTCGCCGTAGAAATCTCGCACGTTCTTCGGTTGATCCGCGTAGCGGTCGCGATCCGCATCGAGAGCTTTATGCGGGCTGTGCGGCGAGCCAAACCACACCACCGCCAGGAAGCGCTGATCCTTCTCCGCACACTGGCGGATGAATTTCAAAGCGAGATCCGCCATGATGTCCGAGCTATCGCCCTTGAATTGCACGGCACGGCCTTGATCGCTGAGGACGGGATCGAGGTCGAAGAAGTTCGGGGCGGAAACCCAGCTGTCAAAGCCGCTCGCACCCGGCGAGACCGGGCTGGCCTTTTGCACGGAGCCGAGGTGCCACTTGCCGAAATGGCCGGTGCGATAGCCCGCCTTTTGCATCACCTCGCCGATCGTCACCTCCTGCGGCCGCAGCGTGTGCCCCCAGGAGAAACAGCCAAAGCGATTCGGCGTGCGCCCCGTCATCACACTGCCCCGCGTGGGCGAGCAGACCGGCGCCGCGGCATGGAATTGATCCAAGCGGATGCCTTCACGCGCCATCGCGTCAAAATTGGGCGTCTTCACCTGCGGGTGACCATTGTAGGCCATGTCCCCCCAACCCTGATCATCCGCCATGACGAGCACGACATTCGGCGGATCAGACGGCGCAGCGAAAGAGAGCGAGGCGGAGAGGAAAACGAGGAGGCCGGGGAGCTTCATGGCCTGCGTTATACTTCGAGGGGCCGCCGGGTGTGAAGCAGTATTCTTGGCAAGCGTAAGCACATTTTGATTCCAAATCCGCCGTTGTTGGCTCGTAATCGCCTCATGCGCCTTTTCACCCTTTGCCTCCTCGCCTCCAGCGCCGCCTTCGCCGCTGAAAACCGCGATGCCGTCTTCCAAAAGACCATCGAGAGCCTCTTCCCGAAACTCGTCGAGATCCGCCGGGACATTCACAGCCACCCCGAGCTATCCAACGAGGAAGCGCGCACCTCGAAAAGCGTGGAAGCTCATCTCAGATCACTCGGCCTCACCGACATCCGCACTGGCGTCGCCAAGCACGGCATCGTCGCCATCCTCAAAGGAGATCACGAAGGGCCCTGCGTGGCGGTGCGGGCGGATATGGATGCTCTTCCCATCAAAGAACTGCGCAGCACGCCTTACCGCTCCCAGGTGCCCGGCGTCATGCACGCTTGTGGCCATGACGTGCATACCACCTGCGCCATGGGCGTGGCAGAGCTGCTCTCCAAGCATCGTGATCTGCTCCACGGCAGCGTCAAATTTCTCTTCCAACCTGCCGAAGAAGCCATGCCCGCCACTTTCAAAGGCGATTGGGGTGCCAAACAAATGGTCGCCGAAGGTGTGATGGAAAATCCGAAGCCCGCCGCCGTCTTCGGCCTTCACACCACCGCCGTCGTGCAGCCCGCTGGCATCACGGATGACGAGGTTCACTACCTCAAAGCCGGCCAGATCGGCTACACCCCCGGCATCGACAATGCCAACAGCGACCGCTTTCACATCGTCATCAAAGGAAAGATGGCCCACGGCTCCGCACCGCACAAAGGCGTGGATGCCATCGCCATCGCCTCCGAGGCCGTCATGGCACTCCAGATGATCAAAAGCAGGCAGACGAACACCCGCCAGCCTCTCGTCATCAGCATCGGCACCATCCACGGCGGCGATCGCGAAAACATCATCGCCGAAAAAGTCGAGCTCGGCGGCACGGTGCGCACTTACGACGCCAAATTCCGCGATGGCATCATCGAGCAGATGCACCGCATCCTCAAAGGCATCACCGAGGCCCACGGTGCCAGCTACGAGATGGAATACCGCAAAACCTATCCCAGCATTCAAAACAACCTCGACCTCGTCGCCGCTACCCTCCCAGCTTTCCGGCGCCTCTGCGGCGAGAAAAACGTCATCGAACTCACTCCCGGCATGGGTGGTGAAGACTTCAGCTACTTTGCCCAAATCGTCCCCGGCTTCTACTTTCGCCTCGGCGTGGCCAACGAAGAGAAAGGCATCATCCACGGCGGTCACACGCCGCTGTTTGACTGCGATGAGGAGTCGATCAAAACCGGTGTCGCCACCATGGCAGCTGCGGTGTGTGATTTCCTCGATTCAGCGGCGAAGGTTACGCGGTAGGAGACGCTTCGCTCTCATCCACGACCTTCATGCCAGGCAGTTCCTTGGCTTTGTCCGCGTAGCGATCAAAGCGGTTCGAGAGGAT
>JBEIGR010000589.1:0-3634 GCA_040381795.1 Verrucomicrobiaceae bacterium
GTCGCTGAGGAACTCGCTCTTGGTGAAGACATCGAAAAGGTCGTCGCTGGTGCGGACGCTTTCCTTGGCGAACTGGATGATGGGGCAGGGCTCGATCATGCCGGTGGGGCTGATGTGGTGGCTGATGCCATTGGCCATGGGACAGAGCGCCTGGCCCTGGTGGTCGTAATACGCATCGATGATGGCGATGGGCAGATTCGCCCGCATGTTGACGACGAAGCGGCGCACCTGCGTGATCTGATCGGGCGTCAAAGCGAGCTCGGCACTGATCTTGGGCCCGACCGGACGGTAGGTGTGATACCAAGCGTAGTGGACGCCCATGTCGATAAGGCGGCGCAGCCAGGTCTCGGTGAGGAGATCGTCGATGTTCGTCTTGCAGAGGCTGGTGGCCACGCCGGTGAGCACCTTGGCATCGAGGCAGTTTTGCAGGCCTTTGAGCGTGCGGGTGAGCACGTCCGTCTTGCCGCGGCGCTCGTTGCTGACGACCTCGGTGCCCTCAATGCTGACGAGCGGGGTGATGTTCCCGAGCTTCCGCATGGCGGTGGCGGCCTTTTCGGTGATCATCTGGCCGTTGGTGAAGACCTGGAAGTAGGCGTCCGGGTGCATCGAGAGGAAGTCGAAGAGCTCCGGGTGCATGAAGGGCTCGCCGCCGAGGATGCCGAAGAAGGCATTCCCACGCCGTTTGGCATCGTTCACGATCTTGTTCAGCTCGTCGAGGTTCAGGGACTCGCGCGGCTTATCGACATCCACCCAGCAGCCCTGGCAGCGGAGGTTGCAGGAGTTCAGGATGGAGATGTAGAAGAAGGGCGGGAAGAACTGCCCCTGCTTCATGCGCTGCTTGTGCAGCATCACGGACCGCGCCCCCTTGTAGCCGAAATTCCAGCCGATCTTGGCCAGGCAAAGCGGATCGACGGTGCGAAGGATGCGGGAAGTGAGGGAAAGGAGCATGCGCGTGGAGTTATCTACGCTCAAGAGGTCACGATGCGCCCAAAGGTCAAGACACACGGACGCAAAAAACTCGCGGGCAAAGGGCATCAAGCTGCTTTTGCAGCGCTTCGAGCCAGCACCACCTACCTTTCGCCGCCAAGATAGCTGCAGCGGTGATCAATGCACGATCTGCACCTCGTCACCCACACCAGTAAGTGAGAAGAAGAGCTTCGCCTGATCATACGGCAGGCGGATACAGCCGTGGGAGGCTGGGCGGCCGGTGACGTAGCCACTGTGGAGGCCGATGGCGCTGCAATTGAGGCGCATGAACCACGGCATGGCGCAGTGATACAACGTGGAGGTGTGCGAGCGGTGCTTGTCCGTAATGACGTAACGACCGGAAGGCGTGCGGTAGCCTTCACGCCCCGTGGAGACGGAGGTGCTGGCGATGACTTTGCCATTCTTGGTGACCCAGGCACGCTGGTTGGAGAGATCCACGGTGACTAGCGTGTCTGGCTCCGCATCAGGATCACGACCGAGGAGCACGCGCATGAGGAAGAGGTAGCCCTGCGTGGCAGCGAAGTTGATGGGGTAACGATGGTAACGAGAGGTGGACATGCCGGCCTTAGCGCCCGCTTTCATGAGGGCCACCGCGCCTTCCACATCACCACGAGCGGAGCAGCAGATGAGCGGGGTGACGCCGCGATCGCTTTCCATGGCATTGCGCAGATCCTTGATGGTGCAGCGGTCGATCAATTCTTTGGCGATGGGGCTTTTGAAGCGGGTGTTGGGATCGACTCCGAGGCTGGTGAGTGCGGCGAGCACGGGCGCGTTTCGACGCAGCGAGGCGACGAGGATGGGGGCCTGGTTTTCGCGACCGGGTTCATTCAAATCCACGCCGCACATGGCGAGCACCGGCACCATATCCGCCTGCCCCGAACGAACGGCAGCACAGAGGGACGTATCGCCGAATCGAGTCTTCTCGGAAGGATTAAAACCCATCGCCACGAGGTGCGCCACGCGTTCCGCATCACGCAGGATCACTGCCTGGAAAACAGAAGGCAGTGCATCGGTGCGCGGCCAGAGCGTGGACCAGAATTCGCTGATCGGATCGAGGATAGGCCGCCACTTTTTCGGCTTGTAGGGAATGGTGGAGGCCTTGGCAAAGGCTGGCTTGGTTGGAACAACAGGCGGAGCAGCTTGGTCTTCGAGCGCCTGTGGCTTTGCGGCGGGCTTCGGCGGGCTCGCGGATGGCATCACAGGCGGTGGTGTGCCTTGCAGCTTTTTGAGCGAGTCGATCTCAACCGGCTGGGCGGGCTTGATGGAAGCCACCGGAGAAAAATTTGCCTCGACGGATTTCGCGGGTCGCAGTTCAGCACCGACCGTATTGACAGGCTTTTCAGCGACCGGCGCGACATCAGCCGCGGGAAGATTCACCGGAGAGCTAAACAGTTCATACTGCTTCAGCATGCCAATCAATGCGACACACACGCCAGCGCCAACTAAGGGCGGCAGGCAGAAAGCGGATAGGGTCTGGAACCAGTGGGCTTTCATGTTTGCGACTTGAAGCGGCGGTTCATATCGTGTTTGAGTGAACTGTCGAGGTGTCTCTGTAGTTGAAATGAAAAATTCAACTTAGGACGAGTCATATTATCTTGGTGAGAGCAAGAATTTATGGAAATCACAAAAGCATGCGGAAACGTACTGCATGTCTGATTCCAATTGCTTGCCTTTCCATTCACCTCAGCTCTCACGGCGACTGGCCGTTTGGCTGGTCATGATGAGCTTTGCTTTTCTGCCACAAGCGCAAGCCGTGTTGTTTTACGATACAGGTAGCGCCTCGCACAACATCGCGGCTCCCACTGCGGCTTATCAAGACTCTGGCTGGCAGTTTCAGGGCTACTACGGGGCCTATCTGGGCACGATGATCGCTCCGCAATACTTCCTCACGGCACAGCACATGGGCACTCAGGGGAGTTCCTTCATCAGCGCAGGGCTTTTCAATGGCGCGGTCGATGTGACCTACACGATTGATGCCTCAGCAAACGGCGGCGCGGGCTACTGGGACATCGCGGGCACCGATCTGCGCATCCTCAAGATCAACGAATACTTCCCCACCTACGCCACGCTCTACACCGGCAGCTCGGAGCAAGGGCTCGACATGGTGACGATGGGCCGCGGCGGCGTGCGTGGCGCGGATGTGATGGTCTCCGGCACGCTGCATGGCTGGAAACACAGCAACGGCGACGGCGTGGCCCGCTGGGGCAGCAACATCGTGAGCGATGTGACGACCATCCCCGGCCTCGGTGGCATGCTGGTGGCAGAGTTTGATGCCAGCGGCCCTGGGCACACGGCGGAGGAGGCCACGCTCTCGGAGGGCGATTCCGGCGGCGGTTTCTTTGTGAACGACGGCGGCATCTGGAAACTCGCGGGCATCAATTACAGCGTGGATGGCCTCTTCGATACGAACAACACCACCGGTGACGGCTCGCATTTCAACGCAGCGCTATTTGATCGCGGGGGTTTGTATCAAGGCAGCGATGGCCAGGGCTGGACGCTGATCCCGAACGTGGGCCCGGACAATCCATCGAGCCTCTATGCCTCCCGCATCTCCACCAATGCCGCCGCCATCCAGACCATCGCGGTGGTGCCAGAGCCTCATTCAGCGCTTTTAATCGCTCTCGCGGGCATGATCGCGATGAAGCAC
>JBEIGR010000590.1:0-3630 GCA_040381795.1 Verrucomicrobiaceae bacterium
GCTTCGGTAGCGGCAAAACGACTGCGGAAGGTTCGGGCATGCCCGCCGGGCACTACACGGCCGTGCGGTTTCGCCTCGGCGTGGAGGAAAAGATCAACCAGATGGACCCGAATGTCTACCCGCCGGATCACCCGCTGAATCCGCAGGTGAACGGCCTGCATTGGGGACTGATGGGCGGTTTCATTTTCATGGCGTTGGAAGGTCGCCGAGGGGAAGACGGCTTTTCGTATCACCTCGCCAATGCCCCGCAGCTCACGACGGTGGAATTGCCGGTGGAGTTTGAGGGCGGTCGGCCGATGACGATTTCCGTCGATCTTGATGTGGCAAAGGCGCTGGAAGGACTCAAGGAGACTTCCACTCACTCGCGTGAGGGTGATCCGACTGCCGCGAAGATGAAGGGGAACCTCGAAAAGGCCTTTCGCGTCACCGGCGTGAGCTACGATCTGTATCAGAAGCGCCTCGCCGAGGCAGGTTCTGCTGCACCGCCGATCACGCAGCGCTTTCCGCAGGTGAAACTGCCGCCGATGAGCGAGGCAGGCATCGAGCTCGGTCGCCGGCTTTTCCACGACACGCGTCTCTCGATCAACGGCACGCAATCCTGCGCTTCCTGCCACGATCAAAAGCTTGCCTTTGCCGATGCACGCCGCTTCAGCCTCGGTGCGGAGAAGCAGGTGGGGACGCGCAATGCCATGCCGCTCTTCAACCTCGCCTGGGGCAGCAGCTTTTTCTGGGATGGCCGGGCAGCCACGCTTCGCGAGCAGGTCTTGATGCCGATTCAAGACCACGCCGAGATGAACGAGACACTGTCGAACGTCCTCGCGAAGCTTCAAAATGAGCGGGAAGCCTTCCAAAAAGCCTTCGGAACATCGGAGATCACCGCAGACCGCCTCGCGGCGGCATTGGAGCAGTTTTTGCTCACGCTCGTCTCGCAGGACTCAAAATATGATCGCGCCGCGAGAAAGGTCGCCGAGCTCACCGAGAGCGAAAAACGCGGTCTTCAGCTCTTTGTCACCGAGTTTGATCCCAAGCGCGGTCTTCGCGGAGCGGACTGCTTTCACTGCCACGGCGGCACGCTGTTTGTGAGCAGCCAATTCGCCAACAACGGCCTCGAACTCGCCGCAGACGACATCGGACGCATGGCGGTGACCAAGAACGCGGCGGATCGTGGCAAGTTCAAGGTGCCCAGCCTGCGCAACATCGCTCTCACCGCGCCCTACATGCACGACGGGCGCTTCAGCACGCTCGAAGAAGTCGTCGAGCACTACAGCAGCGGTGTGCGGCGCAGCGACACGCTGGATCCGAATCTCGCGAAGCATCCCGAAACGGGCATCCAGCTCTCCACGCAGGAGAAGGCCGACCTCGTGGCCTTCCTCAAGACACTCACCGACGAAACTTTCACTCAACCGACCGCCACCGCCTCCCGATGACACGCCCGCTCCTGCTCGCCGCCCTGTTCCTCAGCACGCTTGTCCGTGCCGATGAGGTCACCCACGCCCAGGAAGACGCTTTTTATGCCGAGGCCGCGCGGTTGGCTCCCGCCTTCACACCGACCGCGCAGCAGCTTTTGCCGCCATCGCCGGAAGAATGTCGTGGACTGGGTTTCTGGAGCGCCGTCATTCCCTGGACGCCGCATATTCCGGTGACGTGTGCGCAGCTTCCGGATGGCCGGCTTCTGACCTTTTCGGCCAGCCAGCGCACCAGCTTCCCGCAGCAAAACTTCACCTACGCGGCCACGTGGGACTACCGCACGGGTCAATTCGTGGAGTACAACCGCAGCGGTCACGACATGTTCTGCGGCGGTGTTTCGACGTTGCCGGATGGTCGCGTCATGATCAATGGCGGCAACAACACCGTCGTGTGGTCCACCATCTTTGACTGGCGCACGAACACCTGGACCTCGCAGCAAAACATGAACGACGCCCGGTGGTATAACACCAGCGTGGCCCTGCCAAACGGCCAGATCTTCACCGCCATGGGCAGCGGCGGCAGCAACACGTCCGAGCGCTGGATCAGCGGCACCGGATGGCAGCGCTACACGAACATGAACTGGACCGTGGCTCACAGCGACGGCACTTTCGAAGCGATCTGGCATCCGCTGCTGCACCTCGCGCCGAACGGAAGAATCTTCCACAGTGGTCCCACCAACAACATGCATTGGGTGGACCAGACGAGCCTCAGCGGCCTCATCACAGACACGGGTGTCGATGTGCCCGGCAACTACTACCCCAAGGATGGCGCGGTCGTCATGTTCGATATCGGCAAGGTCCTGCAAGCCTCCGGCCGCACCACCAATGCTGGCACCACCAATCTTGCCTATGTCGTCGATTTCAACGGTCCCACGCCCGTCGTCACACAGACCGGTTCGATGCTCAATGCCCGCACCTTTGCTAATGGCGTTCTGCTTCCGAATGGCGAGGTCATGGTCATCGGTGGAAACAACTCACAGATCAAATTCAACGACACCGGGTCCGTGCTCACGCCAGAGATCTGGAATCCCGCCACCGGCCAGTGGCGTGCGGCGGCGAATGCCAGCGTACCTCGGAACTACCACTCGCTCGCCGTGCTGCTGCCGGACGGACGCGTGTGGAGCGGTGGTGGAGGTCTCAGCGGCAACGCGGCGGACCATCGTGATGCGCAGATCTACACGCCGGGATGCCTTTTCAATGCCAACGGCACGCTCGCCACACGTCCGGTCATCACCGAGGCACCTGCCTCGATCGGCCCGGGCATGGCTTTCAGCGTCAAAGCCACCGCAGGCATGCGGAACTTCACCTTCATCAAGCTCTCCTCGCTCACGCACAGCGTCGGCACCGATCTGCGTTTCCTGAATCTGCCCTTCACCGAGGACTCGGCGGGCAATTACACCGTTCATTCGCATGCGAACCTCAATGTGATGACGCCGGGTTACTGGATGCTGTTTGCGATCTCCCCTGGCGGACCGTTCTCCGTCTCGAGAATCATCCAGGTTTCGGCGGACAATGTGCCGGTGGTCACCTCACCGGGAGATCAGACGACACGCCTCAATCAAAGCGTGTCGCTCCAGCTCACGGCCACCGGTCCGGGCACCATGACATGGTCTGCCAGCGGTTTGCCGACCGGTCTTTCCATCAGCGCCACAGGCCTGATCTCCGGCACACCCACGGCCCTTGGTGTCTTCACTGCCACCATCAATGCGAAGTCCTCGCTCGGGCCCACCGGCAGCATTCAAGTTCGCTGGACGGTGATTCCGGCGCAGCTCGGCAGCGGCAGCATCCTGCGAGAATGGTGGCTGAACATCGCCGGCAATCTCATTGCCAATCTCACCAGCAATGCCGCCTATCCGAACACACCCACCGGACGTGACACACGCACGACCTTCGAATCTCCCACCAATTGGGCGGACAACCTCGGCCAACGCATGCGTGGCTGGGTGCATCCGCCGGTCACCGGCCAGTATCGTTTCTGGTGCGCCGGTGATGACGAGACGCGGCTGCTTTTGAGCACGAATGGCAGCGCCGCCAGTGCGGTGCAGATCGCCAATGTGCCGGAGTGGAGTGATTCGCGTCAGTGGACGAAGTTTCCAACGCAGGCTTCCGTGCTCATCACGCTTCAGGCTGGTCAGCGTTACTACATCGAGGCTTTGATGAAGGA
>JBEIGR010000591.1:0-3618 GCA_040381795.1 Verrucomicrobiaceae bacterium
ACCCCGTGACCATCACCCCGCCATTGCCGCGCCCCGCTTTCCTCCTTCCTTCGCGGCCATGTCCGTCCTCAGCCATGCCGACCTCCTCCAGCTCAAGCGCTGGAACACACCCACCATCTACAACGGCTGGGAACAGATCACCAAAAGCGATTCTGGTGCCGATGGCTTCAACATCGAGGAAACACGCGATTACATGCCGCAGATGGGTCCCATGATCGGCTACGCCGTCACGGTGGTCATCGAACCGAGCCAAAAAGCTCACCGCGAAGCCAATCCGAACGCGGGCAACGACTACCGTCGCTACATCGCCAGCATCCCCGGCCCGAAAATCGTCATCGTGCAGGATCTCGACAAGCCACGCGTCATTGGCTCCTTCTGGGGCGAGGTAAACAGCAACATCCATCGCACCCTCGGCTGCGTCGGCACCATCACCGATGGAGCCATCCGCGATGTGGATGAGATGACGAACGCAGGCTTCAAAGCCCTCGCCCGCCGTCTCTGCGTGGGTCATGCGCATGTGCATCCCGTGCGTTGGAACTGCGAGGTGGAGGTCTTTGGCCGCACCGTCCGTCCAGGCGATCTCATCCATGCCGACAAGCATGGCTTCCTCGTCATCCCACCCGAAGATCAGCCCGCGCTGCTCGACGCCTCCCGCTTCATGGATAGCAACGAATGCGAAACCGTCATCCCCGCCGCCCGCAGCGCCGCCGGAGTGCCCACCGATCAAGTCATCGCCAATCTCGAAGCCTCCATCACCCAATTCAGCACCAACGTGAAAGCCAAATTCCGCCGTGAAGGCGAGTGGTAGCATGAAACCATCCGAAGACGCACCCAAACCTAAGAGCCGACCAATCGAGAATGTGTCGGCAGGGTGTCTGACGGTGTTTTTTCTGGTCGTTTTGGCCGGGCTGTTTTACTCAGCGATCTACAAGGTTCCAAGTGACGGGTTTCTCTTTGATGTGCTGTTCCTCGGTTCACCGCTTCTATTGATCGCATGGCTGGCGATCAGCTTTTTCTACGACAGCTCGTCAAAAGTCAGAAGTTTCATTCGATGGTTCCTTCTAGCCATGATCGTCTTGATTGTTTTCTCCCATCTCTGGTCAGCGTTTCGTTAAGCTCGTCTCATATCATATGCCCACCCTCCGCCCTTCCCGACTCCTCCGCGAACTCCGCGCCGGTCAAAACAGCACCGTCTTGAAGCTGAACCTCGGTGATCCGCGCATCGTCGAGCTCGCCGGACTGGCCGGAGCCAGCGCCGTATGGCTTTGCAATGAGCATGTGCCGAATGACTGGCTCAATCTGGAGCACCAAATCCGCGCCGCCAAACTCTACGACATGGACACCATCGTCCGCGTCAACAAAGGCGGCTACAGCGAATACGTAAAACCCTTCGAGTGCGATGCCACCGGCATCATGGTGCCGCACATCACCAGCGCCGACGAGGCTCGAAATGTCGTCGATATGGTCCGCTGCCGCCCGATGGGCAGCAAGGCGCTCGACGCCGGAAACATGGACGGCCTCTTCTGCCAGGTGCCGCTGGCGGATTACGCGCATCACTGCAACACCGAGAAATTCGTCATCCTTCAAATCGAAAGCCCCGAGGCCCTCGAAGTCGTCGAAGAGATCGCCGCCGTGCCCGGCTACGACATGCTGCTCTTCGGAGCGGGCGATTTCAGCCACCGCATCGGCAAGCTCGGCCAGGCCACCTGCCCCGAAGTCGTCGCCGCCCGCAAACGCGTCCACGCCGCTGCCGTCAAGCACGACAAGTATGTCGCCGTCGCCTCCCTCTTCGGCCAAAAAGACCAGCTCATCGAAGAAGGCACCCGCGTCTTCACCCTCGGCGCCGACGTCATCGAACTCGGCAACGCCTTCCACAGGATGGTGAAGGACTTCGGCGGTGGTGCTGCAACTCCAAGCAGTGACTCCGTGTATGCGAACAAGAAATGAACCGCTGACATGACGCTAATAAGACGCTGATTTCCGAGCTTCTTCATTAGCGTCAAATCAGCGTCTTATTAGCGGTTAAAAGTCCCCTCTCATGTCTCCCGATCTCTTCTCCCTCCAAAACAAAACCATCCTCCTCACCGGCGGTGCCGGGCTTTACGGTCGCGGTTTGGCCGCGATGCTGGCACAAACGGGGGCCACGCTCATCCTGGCCGCCCGAGACGTGGCGAAGCTGCAAGTCGTGGCGGATGAGGAGACAGCTAAGGGCTGTGCGGTCTTCGCCGAAGCCCTCGATCAAGGGGATGAAGCCTCCGTCATGGCGCTCGCGGAACGTGTGCATGCCCGTTTTGGTGCTCTTGATGGCCTCGTGAACAATGCCGTGCTGCGTCCGATGAAGGGTGCGAATGGCGCGGCGGCGCAGTTTGCCGAATCCATGCGGGTGAATGCCACCGGCGTCATGCTCATGCACCGTCACTTTGGCCAGAAGATGGCCGAGGCAGGTCGCGGCAGCATCGTGAACATCGGCAGCATCCAGGGCATGATCGGCCCCAGCTACGAGCTGTACACCGGCACGAACATGGGCGACATGCCGCCCGATTACTTCTTCCACAAAGGCGGCATGGAGAACCTCACTCGCTTCTACGCCGCACTCTACGGCCCGAAGAATGTCCGCGTGAACAACCTCGCGCCTGGCGGCTTCTTCAACCACCAGCCGGAGCCGTTTTTGCAGCGCTACTGTGAGCACACCATGCTCGGCCGCATGGCGGATGAGACGGATCTTGGTGGCGCGGTGATCTTTCTCCTCAGCGATGCCTCCCGCTACATCACCGGCGTGAATCTGCCTGTCGATGGCGGTTACACGGCGAAGTGATCCGGGACTGCCTTGCGGCGATCCCACAGCAGCTTCATCGCGATCACGCCCAGCCACGGCGCGAGTCCGGCGATGACGAGGCCTTTGTCATAGGAGCCGGTTTGATCGGCGATCCAGCCAAACAGCGTGTGCAGCGGCGAGGTGACGGCCCATACCCACATGCTGAGCAGGCCGGTGACACGGCCCACATGCGTGGCGGAGACTTCCTGCACGAAGCTGTAGTAGCAGGGGAAGAGGGCGAGCGCTCCGCCACCAATGACGAGCAGCACGCCGAGCAGCAGCCAACCCTGAGGCAGCCAGGGGATGAAAAGACTCAACGAGGTGAGCAGGCAGGCGGTGGCATACACACGTCGCCGTGCGCCATGCGCATCAAGGCCGCGTTTGGCCAGCCAGATCGAAATCACCCCGGCGAGGATGCAGCCGACATCCGTGGCGATGTAGTAGGCGCTTTGGAAGTTCAACGCGGCGGCCTCGCTGTAGCCCCGGCCGGTTTGGAGGAACTTCATCATCCAAACGCGGTAGATGTGCCACACCGTCTGCGTGCCGGTGATGAGCAGCGCCAGCGCCCAGAAGCGTCGGCTGAGGATCAAAGCGAGGCTCCCTGGTCCACCGGAGGTTTTTTCAGGTGGAGGAGCTGTTTCTAGCTCGCGAGGACGCATGGAGATAAACCACACGACGACCCATCCGAGGCCCACGGCACCTACGATGACAAAGGCACCGCGCCAGGAGCCGATGTCGTCCGTCATGAGCGCCTTCATGATTTGAGGTGTGATGATGGCTCCGATGCTGGCGCCGCTTTGCAG
>JBEIGR010000592.1:0-3616 GCA_040381795.1 Verrucomicrobiaceae bacterium
GCTGGAGCCGTGATGGCGAAAGAGTCCGCCGAAGTGCCAAACAGCTTCCCCACCGTGATGCTGGAGGCATCCGTGACACCCGTGGCACGCGAAGTGGCATAGTTTGGTGCCGTCATCAGCCCCGTGCCGTAACCGATGCGATACAAGCCCGTCGTTTTGTCCACGATGAGTACGTCAGCCTTGCCATCGCCGTTGAAATCACCCGTGGCGGTGAACTCGCGTTCCGTCTCGTAGCTCGGGGCAGTGGCGTAAAGGCTGCTGGTATTGAAGAGAGCTGTCAGTAGCACGATTTTGCCGCAGAGGAGCAGAGCCGCGGAGAGGGCGGAGATTTGAAAAAACTCTGCGACCTCTGCCTCTTTGCCTCTCTGCGGTGAATCCGGGCGTTTCAGCGTGTGCATCGCGTATGGATGGAAAGCGTTCATAATGGAGATGGTTTGAAATTCGGACTTCAGGCTCACAGCGGCACATCGACGGTGTTGGTCACGATGACGCGTTCGATCTCCTTGGTGGGGCCGAAGCGGACGAGGATGTATTTGTAGGTGGCACCTTTGATGACGGGCTGGCGGTCGAGGAGGAAGATGTCGTGGTCGAACTGCGCCTCCGTGCCGGTGAGCGGGCTGTCGCTTTGGTGAAGGATGGCGGTGAAGGGATCGGTGACGATCTTGTTCGGGCCGGAGGCCACCTGGGCGATGCGTTCCATCAGCGGAGAGACCTGCACGATATCGCCGGAGACGATGGGGAAGTTCGTGTTCGCCACCTGCACGCGATAAAGGGCTGTGGGGAGGATTTTGCCGGGCCGTGTGGTCTTGCCTTCCTCGGCCGCGACGAGCGTTTCGTTCGAGTAGAGATGCTCTTCGACATCGCGAGTGCCGCTGAGGTTGAAGACGACATTCACGGCGTTGTTCTTGCCGCCTTGCTCGGGGGCGGAGGTGGTGTTGGTGCCGTTGTAGGCGGGGTCTTCGTATTCGCCGATGCGCACGGCATTGCCTTTCCAGGGCGAGAGCTTGGAGAGAGCGAGATGCGCGGCCTTGATGCCCGCATGAAAATCCGCCTGCGGTGGCAGCGGACGGTCCGGCCAGGGCACGGGAGCGGAGAAGGTGAAGTCACGGATGGTGTAGCGGAAGGTCTCCGCATTGCTGAAAGCGCCAGTGGCCCGCGTGGCGGCATCTCCAGCGCCGACGGCACGCACCATGACGGTGTAGGTGTCACTCGTGGACACGGGAATATCCACGCTGAACTGCGGCGTGCCGGTGGGGCTGAGATGACGTGCCAGCGCCGTTTGGAACACGGCGAAGTCGATCTCGTTGGCGTAGTTTGGATGCGTGGCGAGATCATCGGAGAGGCCGCTGCCGGTGCTGGTGGGCAGCGTGCCGGAGGAACGGCTGATCCACAGCTCAAAACGCTCCACACCCGCCGTCGAGCACATCCAGGTGACCTTCATCTGGCCGCTGACGAGCGGTGCCACGGAGGTGATGGGCTCCAGCATCGGCGTGGGCAGCATGGTGGCATCCACAAAGCTGGTGCACTCACCCTGCTGCGTGAGCGGGCCGGGATTTCCATGCTCGTCGGTGAGCTCGAGGAAGTAGCACACGGTGCAGTTGCCAGCAGGCGGATCGGTATCCGTCCAGGTGGTGGCGGTGGTGCTGCCAGCGGGGATGATACCCTGGGCGATGAGCGTTTGCGGGCTGCTATCCACACGGCGGTAGATCTTCCACTCACGCGAGCCGGCGGTGGGCGTGAAGACGCCGCCGGGCTTCATGGTATCGCCCGTGACGGGATCTGTGCTCTGATGGCGCCAGCCGCAGTCGATGCCGGGAAGGGCGAGCTTGTTCAGCACGACGTTCCACTTCACGTCGATGTATTTGTTTGGCTGCGGCGTTTTGTTGTCCTGTGAGACGGCGGGCACCCATGGGGAGAGATTTCCAGCCGTGGTGCGCACGCGGCAGAAGAGCGTGCCCTCGCCATCATACTTCGGCAACTCGCGAGCGAGCACGGAACGGAGATTGCCACTGCCATCCGGCTTAAAGACAGCTCGTCCGAGGAAGAAGTTTCCCTTCGCCGGATGCTCGTAACGAAACTCCGCCAGCTCCAGGCCGCGTGGCAGCGAGCTGGTGCATTGCAGCACGAGATGGCCCACATTGCCGACGAGACCGCTCTTTGTCACCTGCGTGAGGCTGGTGAAGCTGACGAGCGGATCAAAGCAGCGCAGCGCCAGATCACCCTTCGAGCCAGCGGGGCCTTCGCGGTCACGCAGCACGCCAAAGACGGGCGGTGAATTGCCGCTGACATTCGCACACACGCTGCCGTCGATGCTGCGCACGGTGTAGAAGAAGGTTTTGCCATTGTCCGCAGGCCAGGTGGGCGTGCTGTAATCATTCGTGGCCGTGCCAGGAGGTGGCGGCGTGTTGTCGTCGATGAAGCTGAGCGTCGTGGCAGGCACGATGGCGATGAGATTGCGGTTCATGTCCTTCTCCTTGGCCGGAATCTCACGCGGCGAGCGCCAGCGGTAGATGCGGTAGCCGCTGATCGTTTCCGGCGCGGTCAAAGCCGGTGCTTCCCACGAGACTTCGAGCCGTTGATCATGCGTACCGGCGACAAAGCTCGCCACGTTGCGCACCTTCACCTTCTTCGGCAGCGGCGGCGGCAGGCGATCACAAATCTGCACCAGCGTGCCTGCGGAAGGCGTGCCGCCATTGCCCAGCAGATCACGGGCGACGGCGAAGTAATAAAACTCCGCGGCATCCGCAAACGGTGTGCCCGCCGTCTTGAAGCGACCGTTGTCGTCATTCACGAAAACGGTGTCGTTGGTCAGATTCGCCGCTTCGGGGGGGCTCAGCATCACCGGCGGCAAAATGGCCAGCAGATTGATTTTTCTCGCGGTGGGTTCGGTGGCGAAATCAGCCGCATTTGCCGGTGGTGTGGCATGCCAGCCTTTGGCGATGGCGGCGGCCTCCGGCACGCGATACACATCGAAACCATGATGCAGCGGAGCGAGATCACGCAGCGGGTTCGGCGTGGCCCAGCGCAGCGAAACGTTCAAATTGCCCTTCGAGGTCACATCCGGCAGTTCCACCGGCTTTCCAGGGGCTGGCAGCACCAGAGGCGCAGCGGGATCGACTGTCACACGACCCACGACACCGAGGTCTGTGCTCGTGGCAGTATCAAAATCACGCAGTTCATAGGTCAGCGCACCGGCAGCGGGCACCTTCTCCATGTGGGCGAGACCCGCACAAAGCGCCACGGAAGGCCGCTGGCGGGCGATGAGCATCACACGGCGCATTTTCTTCTCGTCGCCCCACGCCCCGGTGATGAGTGCGGACATCTTTTGCTCCACGCTGATCGTTCCCGCCGCACTGGCATCCTCCAACAGTTCTGAGAGCACCGAGTTCAGCTCCACGATGTTTTCACCCAGCGCATTCGCCCGTGTGAGCAGCGAGCCGATGATGCGCACATCTCCCGCAGGCTCCAGGATCGCCACACGCGAAAACGGATTCGGCGATGCCGGTCCGCCATTCTTCCGATACACCGCGATCTGCTTCCCCATCACCACTGAAGGATCCGTCGGCTGGAGCGAGAGCCACGCGTAGCTGCCCGTGCCGTTTGTGGTCGTGGTGCC
>JBEIGR010000593.1:0-3613 GCA_040381795.1 Verrucomicrobiaceae bacterium
CCGTGAAGCACTTGGCGTAGGCCTTTGACGATGCCGTTGCCGGCGTAGCGCTTCACATAAGTCTCGAAATCGGACGAGGAAGGCCGCCCGCCGATGGTGGCGGCCATGGTGGGCGTGTTACCGGCACGGCATTGGGCCACGATGGCATCGGCCTCTTTCACATGATCCTTCGGGGCGACATCGACTTCCATGTAGATGGCTTTCACGTTCAGGCCTGCGTTGGCCTTCACATAGTCGGCGGTGACAAAATCATGTCGCAAGACCTCGGGTGCACCTTGGATCCAGGGCGGGCTGATGACGCTGAGGTCCCAGAGATGCTGATGGGTGTCGATGATGAGCGCATCCGGGGCGCTCAACGAGGCGCAGGAGGTGAGAGCGGCTCCGGCGGAGGTTTGGAGGAACTGGCGGCGGTTCATGGTGGTGACAGGCAAACGCACGCCGCGGCCCGGCTTTGCCATCAAGCGGGCAATTGATAGAACGTGAGGCCGAGGATGGCATACACGGCGAGCAAGAGAACGCCTTCCATCCAGTTCGACTCGCCATCCTGGGAGATGAGGGCGGTGACGGCCACGGAGACACCGACGGCGACGACTTCCATCGGCGTGAAGATGAGGTCCATGGGCTTGCCGAAGGCGTAGCTGGCAAAGACGAGCACGGGAGCGACGAAGAGCGCCACCTGAAGGCTGGAGCCGACAGCGATGTTCAAGGAGAGGTTCATCTTGTTTTTGAGCGCCATCAAAACGGCCGTGGAATGCTCGGCGGCGTTACCAATGATGGCGACGAGGATCACACCGACGAAGACTTCCGTGAGCCCGAGCGTGTGCGAGGCCTCCTCGACAGCGCCAACGAGGAATTCGCTCATCACGGCCACGAAGGCGGTGGCGATGAAGAGCACAAGCATGGATTTGCCCTTGCTCCAGCCGTGGGTGCCGAGCGCCTGCTCTTCATCGGCATTCGGCTCGCCGACGTAGAGGTGCGTGTGGGTCTTCAGGCTAAAGATCAGGCTGAAGATGTACACGATGAACAACACGACCGAGATTTCGAAGCTGAGATCCTGCTCGTGGGCGTTTGCATGCTGACCGGCGACGAAGTGATACACGGCGGGCAGCAGCAGGGCGATGCCGGAGAGGGCGAGCATCGTGGAGCCGAGGGAGGCAGCGGTTTGATTGAACTTCTGCGTTTTGAACTTCAGGCCGCCGCACAGCGAGCTGAGGCCGAGCACGAGGAGAAGGTTGCCGATGATGGAGCCGGTGATGGAGGCCTTCACGACGCCGTGCAGGCCCTTGCTCATGGCCATGAGGGCGATGATGAGCTCGGCGGCATTGCCAAAGGTGGCGTTCAAGAGGCCGCCGATGCCTTCGCCGAGTCGCTCAGCCAGATGCTCGGTGGCGCGGCCCATCCATCCGGCGAGTGGAATGATGGCGATGGCCGAGGTGATGAAGATGGCGACGGGGCTGGCGTGCGTGAATTCAAGAACGGTGGCGATCGGAACGAAGGCCAGGAGCCAGTTCATGAGGTTTTTGGCGGCAAAGATATTTCGCATGCGGGCCGGTATCTAGACCGCTGGGCCTCGCGATCAAGCCATGACGCCCCTCAGGGTGCAAAATGGCCACATCGTTGGATTTGCGGCAGGCGTATGTCACGATACCAGCACGCTCCCATGAACATCCTCACCTCCCTGCCGCTCGCCGAGATCAACTTCCTCGATTTTTCCTGGGTCAGCAGCCCCGAGGCCTGGGTGGCGATGATCACGCTCACGGTGATGGAGATCGTGCTCGGCATCGACAACATCGTCTTCATCTCGATCCTCGTGGACAAGCTGCCGGTGGCGGAGCGCCCGAGGGCACGCTTCCTCGGTCTGGGCTTCGCCATGCTCACCCGCATCCTGCTGCTGTTTTGCATCTCGTGGGTGATCCAGCTCAAGGAGCCGCTCTTTGCCGCTTTCGGCCATGACATCTCCGGCAAGGACCTCGTGCTGATCCTCGGCGGCCTCTTCTTGCTCTATAAAGCGACCGTGGAGATTCATCACAAGGTGGAAGGCTACGAGGAGGATGACGGCCACGCCAAAAAGCCGACAGCGAGGGCCGCTCTCGGTGCCATCCTGGTGCAGATCGCCATTCTCGACATCGTCTTCTCGCTCGACTCGGTGATCACGGCGGTGGGCATGGTGGATCACATCACGGTGATGGTGAGCGCAGTGCTGATTTCCGTGGGCTTCATGATGGTCTTCGCCGGTGCGGTGAGTGATTTCATCAGCGAGCACCCCACGGTGAAGATGCTGGCGCTGTCCTTCCTCCTGCTCATCGGCACCACGCTGGTGGCGGAGGGTTTCCAGGTCCATTTCTCGAAGAACTATGTGTACTTCGCGATGGGCTTCTCGATCTTTGTCGAGATGCTGAACATTCGGATGAAGAAGAAAGTGGCCGTCAAAAAAGTCTCGTGAGCCCGTGTGCCACAAACGGCACATCGTTGTGCCGAAAACGGCTTGTTTTGGCACAACGAGCCACGATTTGGCCTGGCATCGGAAGGCGCTCAAATCGCTGAAACCTTGCAAAATCAAGGCTTCCAGCCTCGCGAGGCATGGTCTGGCACGGCGGATGCAGGGATAGGGAGCGGAACTGAAAACTCCAAAACCCAAACCAACCCCATCCAAGCCATGAAACTCCTTCGCACCCATCCCTCCGCTTTCGCCCGTGTCTCCGACTTCGACGCGTGGTTCCGCCAACCTCTCGCCGGCATGCCCACGCTGGGTCAGTTCTTCAGCCACCTCGGCGAAGTCCTTCCTGGTGTGACTTCCGACAAGCTGGCCGTCGATGTCCACGAGGACAAAGACGCCTATCACGCCCACTTTGAAGTGCCCGGCGTGAAGAAGGAAGATGTCAAAATCGAGCTGAACAACGGCATGCTTACCGTCACCGCCGAAAAGCGTCACAAGAACGGCGAGAGCGAAAGCAGCTGCACCCTCAGTCGCTCCATCTCCGTGCCAGATGGCGTCAACGTCGAAGCCATCACCGCCAAGCTCGAAGACGGCATCTTGAACCTCACGCTGCCCAAAGCCGAGAACAAGAAACCCCGCACCATCGAGCTGAACTGAACCTCACACCTCTGACTTCTCACTTTTAACCTCTCCAACACCATGAACGCTACCTGCACCCCTTCCACCTGCGCTCCAGCCGCTCCTTCCGGCGTGACGGAATCCGTCCGCAAACCGCTCTACAACGTCAACGGCAACGCCGACGCCTACGAAGTGCGTGTCGAGATGCCCGGCGTGCCGAAGAGTGGTGTGAAGCTCGATCTGGAGGACAACATCCTCACCGTCCGCGGCGAACGCGCCTCGAATGCCCGCGAGGGCTTGAAGGCCCTTCACCGCGAGCTTTCCCCGCTCAACTACCTCCTCCGCCTGCGACTGAACACGCCGGTGGATGAGGAAAAGATGACCGCGAAGCTCGAAGACGGCGTGCTCGCCATCACCCTGCCGCTCCGGCAGACCGCGAAGCCCCGCCAGATCGTGGTGAACTGATGCTCCGCCTCCCGCCGCGACGTGCCTCGAAAGCCGTCGCGGCTTTTGTTTCTCTCACACCAGCGCCGCACCCAGCATCCGGGCCGCATCTTC
>JBEIGR010000594.1:0-3611 GCA_040381795.1 Verrucomicrobiaceae bacterium
CGGCATCGAGCGTGACCAAGCTCAGAGCACCATCGACAGCAAACGACTTCCCAAATAATTTTCGCACAAAGCCGTGCATCTCACGGCGTTGTCCCATAGATTTTCAAACTTCAACCACCCCGCCACCATGCTTCGCCGCACTCTGACCTCCTTCACCATTCTCTTTCTTGCCTTGGGCAGTCACGCGGCTGAGCCGAAGCCCGAACCCAAACCTCAGCCCAAGCCAGCGCCCTCGAAACCGGAGCCAAAACCCGATCCCACCAAGCCGGAACCCAAACCCGAGCCGAAGCCACAACCTCCGCAGCCTGAGCCCAAACCTCAGCCAGCTCCAACACCCACCAAAGACGAGCTTCCCAAGCCAGCCGCCCCCACGACATCCAAGCCCACCGAGGACAGCAAGCCCAAGAAAAAGTCCGTGGCGGACTTCACGAAGGACTTCAAACGCATCGACGGCCTCTTCCGCATGTATCTGGACATGGAGAAAGGTGCGCCGTGGCTCTACATCGCGAAATCTCAGCTCGGCCCCGAGTTCATCTACTTCAATCACAGCGTCGATGGCCCCGTGGGGGCAGGTCACAACCGTGGCCGCTATGGTGAAGAGACCATCGTCGTGCTGCGGAAAATCTTCGACCGCGTCGAGTTCATCGAAAGCAACACTTCCATCTACTTTGATCCTCAAAGCCCCCTCGCCCGCGCCCGGAATGCGAACATCAGCCCCGCCGTGCTCGCCAGCGAAAGTATCGCCGCCGAGGATGCCGATGGCGTGCTTATCTCCGCCACGAATCTATTCCTGCGTGAGGCGCTCACGATGGTGAAATTTGGCGAGAAATCCCTCCTCGGCCGCCTCTCCGAGCCGAAGACCAAAGTCCTGCGCATCAACGGCTACCCGAAGAACACCGCCGTCATCGCCGAGTATGTGTTTGAAAATCAAAATCCGCCTCACGAGCACGATGAGGACATCACCGATGGCCGCTACATCAGCGTACAGGTCCAGCACACACTGCTCGCCATGCCAGAGACCGATTTTAAACCTCGCCTCGACGATCCGCGCATCGGCTATTTCACCCATCAGATCACGGACATGACCAGCCTCGAGGCCGCGCCCTACCGCGATGCCATCCACCGCTGGAATCTCGTGAAGCAAAAGCCAGGCACCGCCCTCAGCGAACCCGTGGAGCCCATCGTCTTCTGGATCGAAAACACCACGCCCGTCGAATTCCGCGATACCATCCGCGCCGCCGTGCTGAAGTGGAACGAGGCCTTCGAGACCGCCGGCTTCAAAGACGCCGTCGTCGTCAAACAACAACCCGATGACGCCAAATGGGACGCGGGTGACATCGATCACAACGTGCTCCGCTGGACCAGCAGCGTGAACCCGCCCTTCGGTGGTTACGGCCCCAGCTTTGCCAATCCTCGCACCGGCCAGATCCTCGGTGCGGACATCATGCTCGAATACAGTTACATCACGAAGCGCCTGCTCACGAAAAAGCTCTTCGACGATCTCGGCCTCGCCACCGATCAGACCTCCGAAGGAGCCAGTAAGGCCAACCCACACGCCTGCCTCGCCTGCAACTGCGCCCGCCAGGGCATCCAGTTTGGACAGACCATGCTCCGCATGCAAAAGAGCGACCGCGTCGAGGTGGATCGCCTCGTCAAAGAATCGCTCTATTACCTCGCCCTGCACGAGGTCGGACACACGCTCGGCTTGAACCACAACTTCCGCTCCAGCCACCTCCATAGTCCTGAAAACATCCACAATGCCGAGATCACCGAAAAAACCGGTCTCACCGGTTCCGTGATGGATTACCCGCCGGTGAACCTCGCCCCGAAAGGCGTTAAACAAGGCCAGTACTTCACCACCAAGCCCGGTCCCTATGACCACTGGGCCATCAACTACGGCTACAGCGAATCCTTGGAAGATCCGGTCGAGGAAGCGAAACGCCTCGAAGCCATCGCCAGCCAGTCCCACAAGCCCGAACTGGCCTTTGCCAACGACGCCGACGACATGCGAGGCATCGGCAAAGCCATCGACCCTCGTGCGATGCTCTTTGATATGAGCAGCGATCCCATCGCCTATGGCGAGCAGCGTTGCGACATGGCCAAGGGCGAGCTCAAAAACGTCCTCAAAGACCTCGCCGAGCCCGGCAAGAGCTGGCAGGAAGTCTCGCAAGCCTACATGTCGCTCACCAAAGAGGCCGGTAATGCCCTCACCGCCATCTCACGCTATGTCGGCGGCGTTTATGTCGAACGAGCCGTGCAAGGCCAGGCGGAAGGAGTGAAGCCCTTCAAGCCCGTCGAGGCGGAAAAACAACGCCGCGCCCTCGCCGCTCTCGCCAAGCAGGCCTTCGCTCCCGATGCGTTTGCCGCCCCGCCGGAGCTCTACGCCCACCTCCAGCAGCAGCGCCGCGGTTTTGACCATGGCGACGATACCGAGGACCCAAAGCTCCACGACATCGCCTTCCGCCTCCAGACCTCCCTGCTCGCCCACCTCCTGCATCCCGCCACCCTCCAGCGCCTCCAGGATAGTGCGCTCTATGGCAACGAAGTCAGCGTCGATGAAGTCCTCACTGCCCTCACCACCGCCATCTGCACCGGTGATGATCCCGCAAAGCCCATCAGCACCATGCGGCAGAACCTCCAACTCGATTACCTCACTCGCCTGCTCAGCCTCGCCCACAGCGGTAGCTTCTACCACGCCACTCAAAGCAGCGCGTTGCTTCAAATCGAAAGCATCAAAGCCCTCAACTTCGCCAACAGCCCCGCCCACCAACTCGCCATCAAATACCGCATCCGCCGTGCGCTGGATGAGAAGTGAAGCGGCGCTCACACCGCACTTGCCTCAAGCATCGCAGGACCTTCACACCACGCTCTTGCGGCGGATGTCCAGCAACTCGGTGACCTTGGCTTTTTCGAGGCGCTCCATGAGGGCATCGGCGCCGTGTTTGAGTTTAAAGCTCAACTCGGCGGCGGTGAGCGGCAGGACGGCGTGAAAGTGGATCGTTCTCAGCGGCGGGACGAGCAACTCGTGAAATTCGACGCTGGTAGTAAGTGGCGGCACCAGCATGAACCCGGCGAGTGCCGTGTTATCCGCAAGCGGCTCAGGCGGGTCGCCATTCGGGATGGTATGGGCCACGCTGAGCCATGTTTCATACTCATGCGGGAAATTGGCGAGCGTCTTCAGCCAGCGCACCGGCCAGTAGTTCCGCTCGTCCTTGAAGGCTTCCACCGTCAGCGGCCAGTCCGGAGGCAGGCACAGCATCAGTTCGGCAAACTTCCAGTCCTCCGCCCCCTCGGGGGCGTTCATCGGCAGGTCGCTCATGCCGCTGGTCACCAGCGTGTAGTAGGGCCGCTCTGGCCGCGGCGGCACGACATGCACGTCGATGTGAACGATGTCGGAAACGATCTCATGCCACACGTTTTCGATCTTCCCGATGTGCTCGGCTACATGGTCATCAATGGCCTGGAGATTCGACTCGCTCATGTCCGGCGGGGCAAAGGTGGGCGCGGCACGGGCCTTGTGCCGGTAGATGGTGCTGCCACCATCTGTCACCTCACTTGCCCTTTCTTCGTGGGAGGGCTGGCGAGCTCTGCGAAGCCAATAGAGACCGCCG
>JBEIGR010000595.1:0-3607 GCA_040381795.1 Verrucomicrobiaceae bacterium
CGGCATTCCCACGGCGGGTTTCACCCTTTGCACGACGGCGGCCGAAGCCAAAGCCGCCCTCACCGAGGTGCCCATCGTGCTGAAATTCGACGGCTTGGCCGCTGGCAAGGGCGTGGCCGTTTGCACGACCAAGGAAGAGGCCGAGCAGTTCATCGACGAAGTCATGGAGCAGCGCTGCTTTGGCGCGGGTGACCTCCTCGTCGAAAAATGCCTCACCGGTCCTGAAATCTCCGTTTTCGCCTCCGTCTGCGATGATGCCTATCAAATCCTGATGCCGGCTCGTGATTACAAACGCATCCGTGACAATGACGAAGGTCCCAACACCGGCGGCATGGGCGCGGTGGCCTCGCTGGAACTCGCCGATCCCGCTCTGATGCAACGCATCGAAGATGAAATCGTGCGCCCGACCGTGCAGGGCATCCGCAAGGACGGCCTCACCTACCGCGGCTTCCTTTACTTCGGCCTCATGCTCACGCCCACCGGACCGCAGATCATCGAGTACAACTGCCGTTTCGGCGATCCCGAGGCCGAGGCGGTGCTGCCGATGGTGCGCGGCGATTTCGCGAACTACGTCTTCGAGGCCGCCAAAGGCACGTTGAAGCCGGATTTGATCCAGTTTGCCCCCGGCTGGAGCATCTGCCTCATCTCCGCCAGCGCCGGTTATCCGGCCTCGTCACGCAATGGCGATGTCATCAGCGGCCTGGAAGCCGTGAGCGGTGCCCGCGTGTATCACTGCGGCACGAAACGGAACGCCGCAGGCCAGTTCGAGACGAATGGCGGCCGCGTGCTCGCCATCGTGGCGCAGGGCGGAAGTCGTCATGAAGCCCGTGACAAAGCCTACGCCGAAAGCACGAAGGTGACCTTTGACGGTCTCCAACGCCGCTCGGACATCGGCACGAAGAATTTCGAGTGAGCGTAGGCCCTTGCTCATTCCCCGCATTCTGGCGAATGCGCCTACACCGCGCCTTGTAGGCTCGTTCGCCAGAACGAGGATTTCGTGAGTCTTGCAGTAGGCTCAGCGGACGTCCGCTTTGAATGAAAGGGCAAAATCCGCTGGCAGAAACGGCCAGTCTCCTCGTTCATGCGATCCCATCCCATGAAACGCCGACTCCTCGCCCCGCTTCTACTTCTCGCCGCCGTGCTATCTGCGGTCACTTTTGCCGCCCCTGCTACCGCCAAGCGCAAAATCCTCTTCTTCACCAAATCCAGCGGCTTTGAGCACAGCGTCATCTCCTGGAAAAAAGGCCAGCCGAGCCATGCCGAGAAGGTCCTGCAGGAACTCGGGGCCAAGAACGGCTGGGAGTTCGAATTCAGCAAAGACGGCTCGAAGTTCAGCAAAGAGTATCTCGCCCAGTTCGACACGGTCATGTTCTACACCACCGGCAATCTCCTCGAAGCCGGCACCGATGGCCAGCCACCCATGACGGCCGAGGGCAAGCAGGCCCTGTTTGATTTCGTGAAGAGCGGCAAAGGCTTCGTCGGCACCCACAGCGCCAGCGATACCTTCCACACGAACAATGAATCGAAAAAAGGCCCGGACCGCTATGTGAATCATGGCGAGCAGGCGGATTCGTATGTGCGATTCCTTGGCGGCGAGTTCATCAAGCACGGCGCTCAGCAGGAAGCACGCAACACCGTCGAAAATCCAAAGTTCCCCGGCTTTGAAAACATCGGCAAAGACTACGGCTTCATGGAGGAATGGTATTCGCTGAAGGATTTCACGCCGGACATCCATGTGCTCAGCGTCATCAACAACCCGCCCATGACCGGCAAGGAATATGAGCGCCCCGCTTATCCGAGCACCTGGGCACGCCAAGAAGGTGACGGCCGCGTCTTTTACACCGCCATGGGCCATCGCGAGGATGTCTGGACGAATCCCACCTTCCAGAGCATCCTCATCGGCGCTCTGAACTGGGCCAATGGTGATGTGAAGGCGGAGATCCATCCGAATCTCAAAGAGGTGGCTCCACAAGCCTACACCAACCCGCCCTTCGTCGAGCCTCCGCCGCCGAAGCCGGCCAAGAAGTAAGAGTTACCCAACCACGGGCGATGAGCATCTCAGCGCCCGTTTTCTTTTCCACCGACACCTTCCGATGCTCCTCCAGCTCTCCCACGTCTCCAAATCCTACATCGACCCCGGCAGCGGCCAGAGCGTGCCGGTGCTGAAAGACATCACTCTCAGCATCGAGGCCGGTGAATCCGTCGCCATCGTCGGCCCATCCGGCTGTGGCAAAAGCACGCTGCTCAATCTGCTCGGCACGCTCGATACGCCAGACAGCGGCGAGATCACCCTCGATGGCGAATCGCTCACGCAATGCACCGCGCTGCATCTCGCGGCGATCCGCAGCCGGAAGATCGGCTTCATCTTCCAGCTTCATCACCTCATGCCGCAGTGCAGCGTGCTCGAAAACGTCCTCCTCCCCACCCTCGCCCTCCCCCAGCCACCCACCGATGCCCGCCAGCGTGCCGAGCAATTGCTCTCGCAGGTCGGTTTGCAGGATCGCCTGACCTGGAAACCTGCCCAGCTCTCCGGCGGCGAACGACAACGCGTCGCCGTCGTCCGTGCCCTCATCAATCAACCGCGCCTCATCCTCGCCGATGAACCCACCGGTGCGCTCGACGAGAAAAACGCCGATTCCCTCACCAGCCTGCTTCTCGACCTCCAAAAGACCACCGGCACCACCTTGGTGATGGTCACCCA
Source organism: Verrucomicrobiaceae bacterium (assembly GCA_040381795.1). GTDB lineage: Bacteria > Verrucomicrobiota > Verrucomicrobiia > Verrucomicrobiales > Verrucomicrobiaceae > Prosthecobacter. The sequence continues at coordinate 2,702 of JBEIGR010000595.1, forward strand.
TCATCCCGCTCAGGCCGCGAGGATGTCCCGCGTGCTCAAGATTCACGAGGGCCAGCTTCTCAGCTAATCGTCCTCCTACTCGAACTCGTCCTCGATTCTCCAGCCCCATTTCAGTTTTCCATTCCTCCATCCTGCTCGGCACATCGACGCGATTTCATCGAGGACGAGTTCGAGTAGGAGGACGAGGACGACCCACCGAAGCCCATGTCCCGCCTTTCCCTCATCCTCACCTCCGCCCGCCACTACTGGCGTGGACACCTGGGCCTGCTCTTCGGCGCTTTCCTCGCATCCGCCATCCTCAGCGGCTCACTCTTCGTCGGCGATAGCGTGCGGGCCAGCCTGCGGCGTGTGGCAGCCTTTCGTCTCGGCCAAATCCAGGCCGGAGTGCTCGGTGGCGACCGCTGGTTCACCGAAAAACTCGCTCGCGAGTCTCAGAGCGTTCCCTTCATCTTTGCCACTGGTTCCGCCAGTGCGGGCACCGGCAATGTCCGCGTCAACAACGCCCAGATCCTCGGCGTGGATGACAGCTTCTGGAGCCTCAGCCCCAGCGGCAAAAAGATCGCTCTCGGCTCCAACGAGATCGCCATCAACGAACCGCTCGCCCGCAAGCTGAACGCCAAAACGGGCGACAGCCTTCTCCTCCGCCTCGAACGCCCCAGCGCCATCTCTCGCGATGCCCCGCTCTCAGGTTCCACGAATGAGCAGGTGACGCTGCGCCGCACTATCGCCGCTATTGTGCCACCCGAGGATTTCGGAGCCTTCCAACTCATCGCCTCGCAGATCACGCCGGATACCGCGTTCGTGGCTCTCGGTGATCTTCAGAAGCAAATCGACATGGAAGAGCGGGTGAATGCGGTGGTCAGTGGGCAGTCGGCGGTAGTCAGTGAAGAAAAACGAACCTTGGAG
>JBEIGR010000596.1:0-3607 GCA_040381795.1 Verrucomicrobiaceae bacterium
AATTTTTCGCGCAGATGCTTCTCGGTGAGCAGCGCGGCCTGCTTCATGGCCTCGGGCGTCCAGTGGCTGTCGCGGCGGAAATAGACTTGTTTGCGGTCCCGCAGCTTCCAGAAGGGATCCGTGAGGTCGAGCACGTCGATGCCGGTTTTTCGCAGCGCATCGAGACGGGCTTTTTCGCCCGTGGCGCGGATCGGGTCCCAGTAGCGACCTTCGCGAAGCTTCTCAGGATAGAGTGTGGCACGCTCGGGCACGGCCACGAGCACGAGCGGAATGCCGCGTTTCTTCAATTCAGCCGCAAAAGCCGCCACCGCCTCATTCGCCGGAGCATCAGCGTTGCGATGAGCGAGCAGGCGGTCGATCTCGCGCTGCTCAAAGAGCCAGCCTTCATGGCCGAGGAAGACGTCATCACTGCCCTGCTTCAGCGTCCACGACAGCGCACGCTGCACGCCGGTGCGTGTCCAGGCGGCCAGCAGATTCGTTTTGCCGGGACTGATCCAGGCGCTGATCTCAAAGAGCATCGGCACGAGTAGCAGCACGAGAAACGCACGCGTGATGAGCGAGGCCTCGGGCGGCGTCAAAACTCGCTCCTGCGGCACTTCGGTGCGCTTGGCGGGATCGATAGGCTTGAAATCGGGCTTCATCAGATGGGCGAGATTTGAGTCCACAACATCACCACGGCCAGAATGAAGACGCCGAGGCACCAGAAGGCCTTCCACGGCTTCCACACGCGCAAAAAAACCGCTGATGGCGGCGCGAGGAAAAACACCGCCGGAGCTGCGATGAGCGTGAGGATGTGCAGATCGGTCCAGACACGCACTTCCTGGAATGAAACGGCATACGAGCGCACGGGTGGCAGGATGAGCGCCTTCAAATGCAGCGCCACATCCGCTGCAGATCGCGTCACCACGAGCATCACCACGCTAGCAGCGGCGAAAAGCAGCAGCAGTGATTTCCGCTTCACCGTGAGTGCCTTTTCAAACAGCGGTGGCGTCGGAATGCCTAGCCAGGCACCGATCCCGGCACTCACATCCCCTGCGCTGGAGAAAAGCAGCCCGAGGCAGAGTGAAAGCGCCAGCACACAAGCCCACGCGGCCCCGCAGCTCACATTTTGCGGCCCGTTTTCCAGCACCACCATGGCAAAGCGCCATAGCGGCACGACGAGCAGCACCCACTTCGCCACACCGAGGCACAGGCGCATCGAGGCCTGTGCCCGCGTGACCGCATCACCGCCGCGCCGCAGCACCACGGCTCCGGCCAGCAGGAGTGGCAGGAACACAAAGAGAGCGTGGTGGAGGTTGGGAGACACGAGGAATGCAGTTGGGCGAAGGCATGCCATCCGTCAAACAGCGATGCGTGCCGTGATGACTGAATTCGCCGACTGTTTCTCGGGTGTGGAAGTGGTCACAGGGCGAAACCATCACTTTCAGGCAGGCAAAACGGTCACGATGACGTTCTAATCGGTCCACACATGCGATCCATCCTCATCATCGGCTGCGGCAGCATCGGCGAGCGCCATCTGCGCTGCTTTCAAAAGACCGGCCGCTGCACCGTGACCGCGTGCGACACGAACCCCGCACTGCTCGCCGCCATGCAGGAACGCTACGGCGCGGCAGGCTTTGCCACGCTCGATGAAGCCCTCGCAGCCGCCACCTACGACGCGGCCGTGATCTGCACCCCGGCGCATCTGCATCTGCCGATGGCGAAACAGCTGCTCGACCTCGGTTTGCACCTCTTCATCGAAAAACCGCTCGCGATTGATGAGACGCTCGTACCCGAGGTGCGGGCGGCCATCGCTGCGGCAGATCGCTTTGTGGCAGTGGCCTATGTGTACCATCTCATGCCGTGGATTCAGCAGGCAAGGGCGTTTTTGCAGACGAGTCAAATCGGCCGCGTACTCCAGGCCACCTCCGTCTCCGGCCAGCACTTCCCCACCTTTCGCCCGGCCTATCGCGAGATCTACTACACACGCCGCGAGACCGGCGGTGGCGTGATCCAGGATGCGCTCACGCACCTCGCGAATGCCGTCGAGTGGCTGCTCGGGCCTTGCACGCGGGTGTATTGCGATGCGGCGCATCAGGCGCTCGAAGGTGTGACCATCGAAGACACCGTGAACGTCACCGCCCGTCATGGCAGCGTGATGGTGAGCTATGCGATGACGCAATTCCAAGCACCAAACGAGAACACGCTCCACATCCACGGCGAGCACGGCAGCGTGAAGATCGAGGGCCATCTCCAGCGCTGGGGCGTGCTCAGGCATGGCGAGAAGGACTGGACCTGGCATGTGACGCCGCCGCTGGAGCGTGACGACCTCTTCATCGGCCAAGCGCACGCCTTTCTCGACGGCATGGAAGGCCGCCCAAATCCGCTCTGCACCTTTGAGGAGGCCGTGCAGACCCTTCGTTTCAACCTCGCCGCCCTCCACTCCACCGACACCGGCAGCGCCATCGACCTATGAACCACGAATTGAAGCTCGCCATGCTCGGCATGATCGAGGGAAACGGCCATCCGTATTCCTGGAGCGGCATCATCAATGGCTACAACCCCGCCGAGTTGGCGAAGTGCCCTTACGCGGGCATTCCCATCTACATGGGCAAGCAGCCGCTCGATTCTGTGCGCATCCCAGGCGCCCGCGTGACGCACATCTGGTGCGATGATCCTGCCGATGCGCCCAAAGTCGCCGCGGCGAGTTTGATCGAGCATGTGGTCGAAAAACCGGAGGATGTGATCGGCCAGGTCGATGCCGCGGTGCTCGCCACGGATGACGGCACCGATCATGTTCGGCGTGCGCGGCCTTTCATTGAGGCTGGATTGCCCGTCTTCATCGATAAGCCGATGGCCACGACCATCCCCGAGCTGCGCCAGTTCGTCGAATGGCATCGCGAAGGCAGAATCATCCTCTCCACCAGCGGCATGAGGTATGCGCCGGAGATGCGGGCGGACTTTTCCCACCTCGGCGACCTTCGCTGGATCACCAGCTTCACCTGCAAGACCTGGGAACGCTATGGCATTCATGCGCTGGAGGCCATCGAGCCGCTGCTCGGCCCCGGTTTCCTCACCCTGCAGGCTCACAGCGATGCCGGTGGCGATGTGATGCACCTCACCCATCGCAGCGGCGTCAAAGTCACCCTCGGGGCGCTGCACGATGCGTATGGCAGCTTCGGTGCCGTGCATCTTTACGGCACGAAAGGCGATCTCGCCCTGAAGCTCACCGATACTTACCACGCCTTCCGCGGCCAGCTCGTGGCCTTCATCGACATGCTGCGCACCGGCCAGCGTCCCCTGCCCTTCGATGAAACCGTTGAGCTCATGGCCGTGGTCATCGCCGGCATCCGCAGCCGCGAGCAGGGCGGCTCTTTGATTTCCATCTCCGACATCCTCTCCGAACTATGAAAGCCTTTCTTCACCTCCTGCTCGCCGTCAGTGCCTGTGCCCAGCCGCTGGACATCGGCTCCAGGCGAGAGCTCTTCGTCGATGACTACCTCATCGACAAACTCAGCGAAAAAGCGGAGCAGCGTCTGCATCAACCCCAGATCCAGGAGATCGTTTTGACCCATGATGCGCCCTGGGAAGGCAGTGGCAGCGGCTATCACAGCATCTTCAAAGACGG
>JBEIGR010000597.1:0-3599 GCA_040381795.1 Verrucomicrobiaceae bacterium
CAGCGCGGTGGCCTTTGCGACGATCCTCGCGGTGGTGGCCGGACTCACGATGAGCGCCAGCGCCAGCTTTGCGCATGATTTTTATTCTAACGTGCTGCATCACGGCAAAGAGAACCGCCCCGGTCAGGAAGTGAAGGTGGCCCGCATCACCGCCTTCTGCGTGGGTGCGGTGAGCATCGGCATCGCCATCTACCTCGGCCCCAGCGTGAACGCCGCCTTCCTCGTCGGTCTCGCCTTCGCCGTCGCCGCGTCGGCGAACCTACCCGTGATCGTGCTGAGCGTGTTCTGGAAGCGCTTCAACACATCGGGAGCCGTCGCCGGTCTCAGCGTGGGCCTCGTCTCCTCCATCGTGCTGATCCTGCTGAGTCCGAATGGCATGTTCGGCAAGGCCGGTGCCCTCTTCCCGCTCGAAAATCCCGGCATCGTGAGCATCCCGCTCGGTTTCCTGGCCGCTTGGCTCGGCACTCTGCTCACGGCCCGTGATCCCGAGGCCGAAGCCAAATTTGCCGAACTTAGGGTGCGTGCTCACACGGGCCTCGGCTCAGAGAAAGCCACGGCGCATTGATCCACCTTCTCTGCGATCACCGGCCAATGCTGATCGTGGCGCTGCCAGGCGAGCTGATCATCGGCGCAGGAGGAGCCACGAAATTCGGCCCGATGCCGGGGACATGCCCGAGGCCTACACCGACGCGGACATTGCGCCCGAGGTTGAAGCTGCCGTTGATCTGATAGCCGGGCCGGGCGTAGCCGAGTGAAGGATAAACCGGCGGGTAAAAGGCATAGCCACCGCTCGGTGGGACGTAGATGCCGCCGCTGCCCGGCACGAGCGGCGCGATGCCGACGCCATCCCAGGAACGCACGCGGTAGCCGTGGCCGTTGACGACGGGACCGTGGATCGGGTTCACCGCCACGCCGTTGAAGATGGCGGGGCCATAGTTCGGATAACCCCTCGACTGATCGAGCATCATCTGCGTCTGCGCCTGCATGGTGCGCATCGTGTTCACAAAATTCGCGGCCTCGATGGCTTCCTGCTCACGGGCGAGATACTCCTGGGTACGCTTCTCCCGCTCCTTCCGTGCCTCGACGATCTTCTTTGCATACGCATCGGCCTTTTTGCGGTCGTAACCATACTTCGAGCGCAGAGAGGCCGGTAGATCAGTGAAGAGGATTTTTGCTGCGCCACTGCGGTGAGTGAAGGAAATGCCGTCCGGATGTACCTGGGCGATTTTGCAATCGCGGAAGGTTTTGCCACGCAGCGTGGTGATGGTATCGGCCGCCGCAGCGGCGGTGAATGCGGCTAGAGCCGCGAGAGTGAGGAGCGACGAGTGTTTCATGAGTGAAAGCCTCCAGAGATGAATGCCGCGCATGTTCCGGGACAGACGCGGAGGCGTCCAGTGCGGCATTTGCGCGAAATTATGGCGAAGAAATCAGGCGGGATTGACACTCAGGCCACGCCATCTGCTCAAAGCAGTCATTCTCAAGCCATGGGGCAGCTCAGCCAGAAGGTCGTCGTGTTGTTTTCCGAGGCCACGCCGAGCTGGATGCCCATCTGATGGCTCAGCATGGCGGCGATGGTGAGGCCGAGACCGAGGTGATTGCTATTCTTCGAGCCGTGGAAGGGGCGGAATACCTCCTGGATCTTCTCCGGGGCGATTTGTGAGCCGGTGTTGCTCACGAGCACGTCCACGCGGCGCTGCTCGGCCGGAGTGATGACGCCTGGACCGCAGATTTTCAGGGCACAGCGGCCACCGCCCTTCTGAGCGGCTTCGGCGGCGTTTTTCAGCAGCTCCACGAGCAGTTCCTTGAACTTGCTCGGGTCCACCAGCGCCGCAGGAAGGCCCTGCTGCACATCCGCCTCCAGTTGCACACCAGCCTTTTGGAAAGGCTCCATCACGCTGCCTTCGATGAGGCCAAGGTATTCGTTCAAATTCAGCGCCTGCGGGCTCAGCTTGGCACAACCACCAGCGGCACGGATGCGTTCGCTGAGGTTCGTCACGCCCACGCTGGCCTCACGGATGTGCTGCATGTTTTCCGTGACGCTCGGATCGAGGTCCTCCGTCATCAAAATGAGGCTGCTGAAGCCCTGGATGACGGCGAGGAGGTTGTTCAGCTTGTGCGTGAGACCGCGAAGAAGCTCCTGGTGGAAGCCTTCGCTATTCTCTTGGCCGAGGTTCAGGGAGGTGGGGAAGTAGAACTGCATGGCGGGCGGTGCGGAAGAGGGGGAAAGGCGGAAAACCCTCCCAGTGATGCATGCTTGAGGCAGTGAGGGCAAATGCGTTTTTCGCCCCAAAAGTGTCGCGAACACTCAATCCGCTGGCGGAATGCCATGAATCTCCCACAATCGCCCCCACATGGCCCTCCTCGAAGTACGACACCTCACCAAGCGCTGGCCCACCGGCCGTCTGGCGCTCGATGACGTGAGCTTCGAGGTCAAAGAGGGCGAAATCCTCGGCCTACTCGGTCACAACGGCGCGGGCAAGAGCACCATCATGGGCATCACCCTCGGTATGGTGCGGCCAGACATCGGTGAAGTGCGCATCGGCGGCCGCAGCGTGCAGAAAGACCGCTCCACCGCCCTGCGCCAGATCGGTGCCATTTATGAAGCCGCGCATTTTTACGACTACCTCAGCGGCTGGCAGAATCTCCGCGTCTTCTGCTCCCTTTCCGGCTGGTGGGATGAGGCGGAGGTAAAACGCGTCGTGCAAATGGTGAACCTCACCCGCGCCATCCAGCAAAAAACCGCCACCTACAGCCACGGCATGCGCCAGCGCCTCGCCCTCGCCCAGGCGCTGCTGCCCGAGCCACGCCTGCTGCTGCTCGATGAACCCACCGATGGCCTCGATCCCGAAGGCATCCGCGAGTTTCGCGAGCTCATCCTCCACCTCCGCCAGCACCACGGCCTCACCATCATGCTCAATTCCCACCTCCTCGGCGAGGTAGAGCAGATGTGCGACCGCTGCGTCATCATCAAAGACGGCCAAAAGGTCTTCGAGGGTCCCCTGCCCTCGCAGGAAAAAACCCGCCGGATGTTCCAACTCGAAACTTCCGATATGGGCCTCGCCCGCGAGGTGATGGACCGCGCCGGAGCCAAAATGGACAAGCAAGGCATCGTCGAAGTCCCCCTAAGCATGGAGCCGCACGATCTCGTGGCCGCTCTCGTTCGCGGTGGCGTGCCCGTGAGTGCCTGGCAGCCTCACCGCCGCACGCTGGAAGAACTCTACATGGGCCTTTCCGCACGCTGAAGCATCCTGCGCCGCAAAAGGACGCCCGGTCGCAGCTTGATTTGGGAGCGTTTTCGGAATGATGTAGAAGATCGGTTCTGGATTGGCCCCTCACACCTAACCTCTCCCCCGCCCAAGACTCACGATAACCGCTGTGCTTCATTCGGGGGAGAGGGCTGGGGTGAGGGGACTGATACCGTTCCGCCAAGTTTCTGCATCCATCTCTCATTCCCTCCTCATGCACCCCAGCACCCTCGCTCTCATCCGTGCCGCCATCGCCGAGGACGTCGGCCCTGGCGATGTGACCTCCGAATACTTCATCACGGCCGATTCCCGCTCCCGGGCGGAAATCGTCGCTCGTGAGCCAGGCGTCGTCGC
>JBEIGR010000598.1:0-3599 GCA_040381795.1 Verrucomicrobiaceae bacterium
CGCTCGTTCACGATGTCCATCATTTCGAGGAACGAGGCATGATCCGGGATCTCCGGAGCTTCGATGTCCTGGAAGTGACCGGGCTGACCTGCGTTTTGACGCCAGACTTTGAGGTGAAGATTGAGTTGGGACATGGGACGAATTGAGGATGAAAAAGGTTCAGGCAGCGAGCGCGAGGTGGTCGATCTCCTCGCTGATCTGAGCGATGTTGAGGTGGATCCACCGCGTGTCGCCGACGTAGTAGTTGAGCGCCTGCGTGGCACGCGACTTGAGCTGCGAGGAGGTGAAATAACGATGCTGTGCCAGCGAAAGGATATCCGCACGGTCGTTCGGCGAGAAACGCGAGAGCTTCGATACGGCGAGAGCGAGCGGACAGAAGACCAGCAGATGAATCAGGCGGGGCTCATTGCCGATGCCCTCCCACTCAACGCAGGCTTCGCGATGGTCTGGATGCAGCAGGGCGAAGTTGTCGTTGTAAGTCGTGTCGAAGTAGATGCAGGACTGCTTTCCCGTTTCTCGCATGTAGTCGATCACGAGTTCCTCAAAGGGAAGCATAAGCCGCTCGGAGAAAGTGGCGTCCACATCATCGGTGTAGCGGGTGCCGCAGTGGTAGTGAACCGCCATGCCGCCGGCGAGGTACATTTTGACGGGCTCGCCCGTGAAGCCGCTCTCACGCATGAAGGCATCAATTCGGTCCATCATGCGGCTCATCGCGTCTGTGAGCTCTGGATGAAGCTTATGCATGACCGAGCCTCCTTTTGAGAGAATTGGCGAACCGTGGACAATCAAAACGCAAAGCGCGTGCGAGCGTCCCAAAGGTCGTCTCGGCTTCTCCGAGCAGTTTTTTGGCCGCTTCACGCAAACCGCCTTCATGACCAAACCAGTCCACGCCGGCGAGAAAGAGGCACACGGCAGCCATTTCGCGCTTTTCGACGTGGCCGAATTGCGTCCACGCGTCCGCGTGGAAGTCCCCGCGCTGCGAGGCGCAGAAACTGAGCAATTCGGACTCGGATTCGCGGGTCATGACAGACTGAAAGCGTTATTTGTAACTGCGGACGGCGAGGTGGACTTCTTCGAAGGTCAGCGGCTCCTTGTTGAGCTCTGGCTTAGCGAAGTCGCCGGAATAGCCCCAGGCGGCGGAGTAGCTGAAGTTTTCGTCATCGCGTTTCGCTTCACCATCAGGGTACTGATGCTCGTTGCGGAAATGACCACCGCAGCTTTCTTCGCGGTTCAAGGCATCGAGGCAGAGCAGTTCCGCGAACTCCATGAAGTCGGCCACGCGTCCGGCTTTTTCGAGCTCGGGATTGCAGGCGTTACCGCTGCCGGGGACGACGACGTTGTTGTGAAACTCCTCACGCAGCTCGGGGATGCGTTTCAGGGCTTCGCTAAGGCCGGCGCGGTCGCGTGCCATGCCGCATTTGTCCCAGACGAGGAGGCCGAGCTCGCGGTGGAAGCTGTCCACACTTCGTTTGCCTTTGATGTCGAGGAAGCGCTTCGTTTGCGCGGTGCAGCTTTCGAGCGCCTTCTTGAATTCGGGATGCTCGGTAGTGACGCTGCCGGGCTTTTGATGGACGAGGTAGTTCGCGATGGTCGTCGGGATCACGAAGTAACCATCGGCGAGGCCTTGCATGAGCGCGGAGGCACCGAGACGGTTCGCGCCGTGATCGGAGAAGTTCGCTTCGCCGAGCACATGCAGGCCGGGGAGGTTGCTCATGAGGTTGTAGTCCACCCAAAGGCCGCCCATCGTGTAATGCACGGCCGGGTAGATCCGCATGGGCTGCTTGTAGCCGTCTTCGCCGGTGATCTTTTCATACATGGCGAACAGGTTGCCGTAACGCTCGGCGATGGTCTTCTGGCCGAACTGGCCGATGGCCTCGGCAAAGTCGAGATACACACCGCGGCCACCAGGGCCGACGCCGCGACCTTCATCGCACACTTCTTTGGCGGTGCGGGAGGAAATGTCACGCGGGGCGAGGTTGCCGAAGCTCGGATATTTACGCTCGAGAATGTAATCGCGGTCTGACTCGGGGATTTGTGCCGGCGGTTTGCCGATGTCAGCGGCCTTTTTCGGCACCCAGATGCGCCCGTCATTGCGCAGCGACTCGGACATGAGCGTGAGCTTGCTTTGATAATCGCCGCTCACCGGGATGCAGGTCGGGTGGATCTGCGTGTAGCAGGGATTCGCGAAGTAAGCGCCCTTCTTGTGCGCGCGCCACGTCGCGGTGACGTTGCAGCCCATCGCATTCGTCGAAAGATAGAAAACATTGCCGTAACCGCCGGTGCAAAGCAGCACCGCATCGCCCGCGTGGGATTCGATTTTACCGGTGACGAGGTTGCGCGTGATGATGCCCTTGGCGTGGCCATCGACGGTCACCACATCAAGCATCTCGGTGCGAGGATACATCTGCACGCCGCCCGCTGCGATCTCCTTGTTCAGCGCCGAGTAGGCTCCGAGGAGGAGCTGCTGACCGGTCTGGCCGCGAGCATAAAACGTGCGGCTCACCTGAGCGCCGCCGAAGGAACGGTTCGCCAGCATGCCGCCGTATTCGCGGGCAAACGGAACGCCCTGCGCCACGCACTGGTCGATGATGTTCACGCTCACTTCAGCGAGACGATGCACATTGGCCTCACGAGCGCGGAAGTCGCCGCCTTTGACCGTGTCATAAAAGAGGCGATGCACGCTGTCGCCGTCGTTCTGGTAGTTCTTTGCCGCGTTGATGCCGCCCTGGGCCGCGATGGAGTGTGCACGACGGGCGCTGTCCTGGAAGCAGAAGCACTTCACCTTGTAGCCCAGCTCGGAAAGCGTCGCCGCAGCCGAGGAACCGGCCAAGCCGCTGCCCACGACGAGCACGGTGAACTTGCGCTTGTTCTTCGGATTGATGAGCTTCGAGTCCTGCTTGTGCTTGGACCACTTCATGGCCATCGGGCCGGAGGGAATGCTGGAATTGAGAGACATGGCGGAAAGGAGCAAAAAGGTTCAGAATCAGCGACCGTAGCCGAAGAGCCAGATGGAGAGGACGATGGCGGCGTTTCCGGCGAAGATCAGGCCCGCGAAGGCATAACCGGCCTTTTTGAAGAGGGGCTCAGACTTGTCGGTGCTGATGCCGAGCGTCTGGAAGAGGCTGCTGAAGCCGTGGCTCAGGTGGCTGCACAGCAGCGCCATGGCGATGAGATAGAAAATGGAGGCCGGAGCCCAAGAGAAGCCGTCGATGACCATTTTATAGACGTTGTGCACCTTTTCACCGTGGAGGTCGATCTTGTAGGCGTCCGAGTTGAAGCTGTTTCCGATACGCACCGTGTAGTGCATCAGGTGGTAAACGATGAAGGCCAAGATCGTCAGGCCGCTCCAGATCATCGTGTGGGAGGACTTGGAACTCACCTGCGCCTTGTGCTGGCCGTATTTGTTCGGGCGGGCCGCGTTGTTCTGCTTCGTGAGCGATACCGTGGCGATGATGTGCACCAAAACCGCTGCCAGCAGGCCAATTCGGGCGATCCATACGCCACCGCCGTGCAGCGCGGTTTGCAGCAGATGGCCGTATTCATTGATCGCATCCTGACCGGCAAAAATGAGCAGGTTGCCGACGAGGTGACCAAAGACG
>JBEIGR010000599.1:0-3593 GCA_040381795.1 Verrucomicrobiaceae bacterium
CGAGTGAAGATGCCGACGAGGGCGATCTCTTTGGCACCGACATGCGCCTCGCGGATGCTTTTTGCCAAAGCGGCAATGCTCTCGGCCATTTGGGCTTTCGTGAGCAGGGTGCGGGTGGCTTCGGGCATGAGGAAAATCGTGAGCGGATCGTCCGCCGGATCGCTCGCTTGTCAAATGAGGCGATCCAAGCGGAAACTGGAAGCTGCTGCTGGTGCATCCGCCGTTTTGGAGAACACTCGCCCGCATGCTGATGCCTGATTTGCCCCTCTCGACACCTTCGCTCCTGTTTCCAGCCATCTCCCTGCTGCTGCTGGCCTACACGAGCCGCTTTCTCGGCCTGGCCAGCGTGGTCAGAGCGCTGCATGCGAACTGGCAGAGCACCCAGGAGCCGCTCCTGCTGGAGCAGATCCAAAATCTCCGCCGCCGCATTCAGATCATCAAACACATGCAATCGCTCGGCGTGCTCAGCCTGATACTGTGCGTGGTGAGCATGACTTGCCTGTTCTTCGGCAGCCAGGCGGCAGGGCAGGGGGCCTTTGGCGTCAGCCTCGTGCTGATGCTGGGTTCGCTGACACTTTGTCTCGTCGAGATCCAGATGTCAGGTCGTGCCCTAGACCTCCAACTCCGCGATGTGAAATGCCGGGAGTGATGAGCCTCCTGACGAGGTGCTTCCCGCGCCTTGCGCTTTGCCTTCTCTGCCCTACTCTCCGCGCCCTCCATGAGCAACGCCGCCCCCGCCATCTCCCCGACTCGCGAAAAAGACTTCCCCGAATGGTATCAGCAGGTCATCCGTGCCGCTGATCTCGCCGAAAACTCCGAAGTGCGCGGCTGCATGGTCATCAAGCCTTGGGGCTATGGCATCTGGGAAAACATCCAGCGCCAGCTCGATGCGAAGTTCAAGGCCACCGGCCATGTGAATGCCTACTTTCCGCTGCTCATCCCCCTCAGCTACCTCGAAAAAGAGGCGCAGCATGCCGAAGGTTTTGCCACCGAGTGCGCTGTGGTGACCCATCACCGTTTGGAGGCGCAAAAGCAGCCCGATGGCGCCATCAAAATGATCCCGACGGGCGAGCTCGCTGAGCCGTTTGTCATTCGCCCCACCTCGGAGACCATCATCGGCGCTGCCTTTGCCCGCTGGGTGGAGAGCTATCGTGATCTGCCGCTGCTCATCAACCAGTGGTGCAATGTCATGCGCTGGGAGATGCGTCCGCGCCTCTTCCTTCGCACCGCCGAGTTCCTCTGGCAGGAAGGTCACACCGCGCATGAGACGGCCGAAGAAGCCATCGTGGAGACGGAGACCATGCACAAAGTGTATGAGAGCTTCCTCCGCGAGCACCTCGCCATCCCAACGATCCCTGGCGAGAAGACGGAGCGCGAGCGCTTCCCCGGTGCCGTGCGCACGTTGACCGTCGAGGCCATGGTGCAGGACAAAAAAGCCATCCAGGCCGGCACTTCGCATTACCTGGGCCAGAATTTCGCCAAGGCCGCGAACATTCAGTTCCTCGGCCGTGACAACACCCGCCAGCTCGCCCACACCACGAGCTGGGGCGTCAGCACCCGCCTCATCGGCACGCTCATCATGGCGCATGGCGATGACGATGGCGTCATCATGCCGCCGCGCATCGCCCCGCAGCAGATCGTCATCCTGCCCGTCACGCCGAAGCCGGAAACACGTCAGGAGATCATCGATGCCTGCGAAGCACTCGCGCAGACGCTCCGTGCCCAAACCTGGGCCGGTGAACCCATCCGCGTGCTCGTGGACAAGCGTGACCTGCCCGGCGGCCAGAAGAACTGGGAGTGGATCAAAAAAGGCGTGCCCATGCGTGTGGAAATGGGACCTCGCGACATCACCAGCCGCAGCGTGGCCGTGGCCCGCCGTGATAAAGGACCGAAGGAGAAGGAATTCATCGGCAAGGAAGAGTTCCTCCAGGGCGTGCAGGAACGCCTCGCCGACATCCAGCAGGCTCTTCTCGACCGCGCCACCACCATGCGGGACGCGAACATGAAGAAGCTCGACACGTTCGACGAATTCAAAGCCTACTTCGCCGATGAAAACGGCGGCGGTTTTGCCCTCATGCACTGGGCGGGCACGATGGAAGAGGAAGAAAAGATCGCCAAGGAGAACAAGATCACCATCCGCTGCATCCCACACGGCGATCAATACGCCGAGGAGGGCAAATGCTTCCTCACCGGCCGCCCCAGCAGTCGCCGCGTCGTCTTTGCTCGGAGCTATTGATTCATCTTCCAACACACGCATCGCGCATGAACGAAGAAGCCCTCCAGCAAGCCCTCGCGGACACGCAAAACCTTGGCGAGATGCCGGACGCGGATGCCGTGGGAACCGTGGGCAGCCCGGACTGCGGCGACATGGTGCGCATGTGGATCAAATACCGCGAAAAGGACGGCAGGAAGGTCATCGATAAAGCCAGCTTCCAAAGCTTCGGCTGCCAGACGGCCATCGCTGTCGCCAGCATCGCCACGGAACTCATTCGTGGCAAAACGAAGGAAGAAGCGCTGGCGATGAAGGCGGATGATTTGAGCCGCCCGCTCGGTGCGCTGCCGCCGATGAAGATTCACTGCGGCCAGATGGTGGAAGGCGCCCTGAAGGCCGCTCTCGAAGCCGAGAGCAAGGAGCAAGGGGTAAAGAGCCTGGAAGCTCCAAACCAAGCCGGAACCCTCGCCGATGCCCTGGGCGCCGCCGGCAAGACAGCGGGCAAGGTGAAGATCATCATGCAACCGCCATCCGTCTCCTGAACCGATGCTGATTTTTTTACCACAGAGGCACGATGGACACAGAGAATTCCCACACACTGAATCCCTCTGTGTCCATCGTGCCTCTGTGGTTTATTCATGATCGTTCCGTTGGCTGATAAGTCTTCTAACCTAGAACACGCAAACCATGTCCGAAGTCACCGCCATCAAGAAGTTTGCCTGCCCGGCCTGTGGTGCCGAGGCGGTGTGGACACCGTCCAAAAAAGCGCTCGTCTGCCCGTATTGCAGCACGGTTTCTCCCGTCGAACTCAAGGCGGATGGCTCGCTCGTCGAGGAGAACGATCTGGTATCGGCCCTGCGTTCGATTCCCGAGGACCAACGCGGCTGGGCGGCGGTGCGCAAGACGGTCAAATGCCAGAGCTGCCACGCGATCTCGGTGTTTGACGAGAAGCGAGTGGCCCAGAGCTGTGACTTCTGCGGTTCGCCCTCGATCCTCGCGGTGGACGATGTTTCTGCCCCTATTCGCCCCAGCAGCCTGCTCGCCTTTAAAATCGCTCAGGGCCAGGTTCGCGAAGACATCCGCCGCTGGTATGGCAGCCACTTCTGGGCACCGAACGCCCTCGGCCAGAAAGCGCTCACGGACACCCTGCACGGCATGTACCTGCCTTACTGGACCTTTGACGCCCACGCCGAATGCCCCTGGGAAGCCGAGGCCGGTTACGACTACACCACCCGAGACTCCAAAGGCAATACGCAGACCGAAACACGCTGGGAATATGCCAGTGGGCACATCTCCAGAGCTTTCGATGACCTGCTCGTGCCCGCCTCCAAAGGCGTGCACACGAAGCTGCTTGATGATTTGCAGCCCTTTCCCACCACGA
>JBEIGR010000600.1:0-3573 GCA_040381795.1 Verrucomicrobiaceae bacterium
AAACTCGAACTGGGCTCAGGGCGGCATCGCCTGCGTGACGGCGGGTGATGACTCGATCGAAAAGCATGTGAGCGACACGCTGATCGCCGGCGCGGGGCTTTGCAAAGAGGCCGCGGTGCGCACCATCGTGACCGAGGGGCCGGCCCGCATCGCGGAACTGGTGAACTGGGGCGTTCACTTTGATCAACGGGAGGCGAAGAGCGGTCACCTGGAGTTCGATCTGACGAAGGAAGGCGGGCACTCCACACGCCGCGTTTTGCATGCCGCCGATGCCACGGGCAAGGAGATCACCGAAAAACTTCTCGCGGCTGTTCGGGTGAAGAAAAACATCACCATCCTCGAAAACCATTACGCCATCGATCTGATCACGACGGCCAAGCTGGGCCTCGCTTCCGAGGATCGGGTGCTCGGAGCCTATGTGCTCGATGAGACCACCGGCGAGGTGGAGACCTTTCGCAGTGACCGTGTGATCCTGGCCACGGGCGGCTGCGGACGTGTTTACCTTTATACGACGAACCCGAAGGTGGCGACGGGTGACGGCGTAGCGATGGCCTGGCGTGCAGGAGCGACGGTGGCGAACATGGAATTCATTCAGTTCCATCCGACGTGCCTGTATCATCCGCAGAAGCGCTCGTTTTTGATCACCGAGGCCATGCGCGGTGAAGGTGCGCGGCTTTACGACAAGAACGGCGTCGAGTTCATGCCAAAGTATGACAAGCGCGGCACGCTGGCCCCACGCGACATCGTCGCGCGTGCCATTGACCATGAGATCAAGCGCACTGGCGGTCCCTGCGTGTATCTCGACATCAGTCACAAACCTGCGGACTTCATCCTGAGCCACTTTCCGAACATCCACCGCGAGTGTCTGGCCATCGGCATCGACATCACCAAAGAGCCGATCCCAGTGGTCCCTGCGGCGCACTATCAATGCGGCGGCGTTTTGACGGACGTGAATGGTGCCACGAGCATCCGCGGCCTTTGTGCGGTGGGCGAGGTGGGATGCACTGGCCTGCACGGCGCGAACCGCCTGGCGAGCAATTCACTGCTCGAATGCGTGGTGACCTCTCACCGCTCGGTGGCGCATCTGCTGAAGAAGCTGCCGATCGGCAAAAAAGCCGAGCAGAGCTATGATTTGAAGTCGTGGCAAAGCAGCGGCGTGGTGGAGAACGACGAGCTGGTGGTCATCTACCACAACTGGGACGAGATCCGCCGCCTGATGTGGGACTACGTCTCCATCGTCCGCACGAACAAGCGCCTTCAACGTGCCGCCGCCCGCCTGCGGAATCTCAAACGTGAGGTGCAGGAGTTTTACTGGAACAACCGCGTGACGAGCGAAATCCTCGAACTGCGCAACCTCGTCGAGACGGCTTCCCTCATCGTCGAATGTGCCATCCGCCGCCACGAGAGTCGCGGCCTGCACTACACGCTGGACTATCCGACGACGGACGATTCCCACGAGCTGCACGACACAGCACTGCGGCGTTATTGAAATTGTTGGGACTGCGCCTGGCTTTGCCACAGGTGAGGTTTGAACGTCGTCTGCTAGATGCCTGTCCATTTCCGCACCCTTCGGGAAGGTTGAATTTCAGTCCGTTGAGTTTTTCCTTACCAGATTTCGGATTGCGATTTTCCTCTCGAAGCTGCTAAACTGTCTCACTGGCAAATTCCTCCACCCCCGTATGCCTGCCGCTATCCCCATGTCACGACTTATGCTCATCGCCGCGATGAGCGTGGGATCGGCATTGGGTCAGGGAAGCTCTTCAAAGAAGTCCGCGAGTTCCAAATCGAGTTCGTCAAAGCCGGTGATGGTGGCCGCCGTAACTGCTAAAGTGGCAGCCGGAGGTGTCTCCACCTCCTCGGCAGCGAAAACGACCTCCGCACCGAAGCCTAGTCCCAAGACCGCCACGCCCCCTTCCCTGCCTCGCATTCAGATCCCGCAGGCCCCGATGCCGCAGATGGGCTATGCCCGCTACCCGTGGAAGCTGGACATCGTGGCCACCGTCTTTTGGGTGGGTGAGCAACCGACCGAAAACAATCCCACACCGAACCACATGAGTTCGTGGGATACGGAGTGGATGAAAAACTTCGGCGGCTATGACGATCCCGACCGCTCGAACCGCACGGATAATTTCACGCCCATCGGCTTCACGCCGAAGCAAAACCCTTTCTACATCGCCCTGCCCTACAACGATGTGATCAACCACAACACCACGAAGTCTTCCGCCAAGATGAAGATTCCATGGTTTAAGCAAAAATTCTCGCGTGACGGCAGATCCATCCTGAAAGGCACTTGGCTAGCCATCCGCTTCGGTAACCGCATCTGCTACGCTCAATGGGAGGATTGTGGCCCCTTTGAGACAGATGATGTGGACTACGTTTTCGGCAGCTCAAGGCCTCGCAATACCAGCAACCATGGAGCTGGTATCGATGTGAGCCCTGCGGTGCGTGATTACCTGGGCATGCCGAGCATGAGCCGCTGTGACTGGCGCTTTGTGGATGTGAGTGAGGTGCCCGCTGGCCCCTGGCGGAACTGGGGCACCAACAATCCTTTCGTTCAACGCCAGCAGGTGGACCAGGCTCGCAGCAAGAGCGAGATCGCCAACCGCCTCGAAGAACTCCGCAAGATGCGTGACGATTACTTCAAGCAGAACGGCAATAATCAGGTGAGGAACCGGTAAAGCTGACTCAGCGGCTCTTGGCGAGCTTGTTGTACTTCTCGACGAGTTCGTTGAACTCTTTGGTGCGGGCGTTGAGCTTTTCGATGGCCGTGTTTCGCTCGGCGGCGAGCTGTTTGAGGAGCTCGTTCTGCTTCGTGATGGTGGCGTTTTGGGCCGTGACGGAGGCGTTGTGATCCTTCAGAGCCTCGGTGCCTTTGCCGACGGCGTTTTCCATGGCAGCGAGCTTCGCCTCGGTCTGCACGAGTTCATTGAGGAAGAAGGCGAGGGTGTAGCCACGAGCGACGGAGTCGGCTCCCAGCTCGGTGAGTTCTTGCGTAGCGGTGAGCAGCTTGGCTTCCACCTCGGCGCGGAGGATGGTGAGGCGCTCGATCTCTTTTTCGTATTCGGCGGCTTTGCGCTCAGCCTCGACGCGGGCTGTGTTTTCAGCTTCGAGACGCTTGGCGAGTTCGGCGATGTGACCGCGGAGGCGCTCCTCGCGCACCCATTGCACGACGCACACGGCGCAAAGGCCGAGCGTGACGATCACGAGGAGGGTGGAAAGGAGGCGCTTCATGGCTGCGCGGGCGCGGGAGTGCCGCCGGTGGGTTTCACATTGAAGGCGACCTTGGTGAAGCCGACGCGTTTAACGAGGTCGAGCGCCTTCACGAGGTCGGCGAAGCGGGTGTTTACATCACCGCTGATGTAAACGGGCGTGGCGGGGTCCTGGCCGAAGCGTTTGGCGAGCTCGGTTTCGAGCGCAGGCAAGGTGATGGCAGCTTTGTTGTAAAAAATATCGCCCTGGGCATTCACGGCGAGGTTGATCATGTCCGGCTTGAAATCGCTCTGCGCGGCGGAGGCGACGGGGAGGTTCACCTTGATCGTCTGCTGCTTGGACATAGTGAGGCTCACCATCATG
>JBEIGR010000601.1:0-3572 GCA_040381795.1 Verrucomicrobiaceae bacterium
AATCATCGAGATCGAAATGCCCCAGGCCATCGAAATGAAAGACTGGCGCCTTTCCCGCCTGCCCGCCAGCTACGCGAACTTCCTCATCCTCAACAACGCCGTGCTCGTCCCCCTCTTTGGCAACAAGAAGAAGGACGCCGCTGCGGAGGACAAGATCGCCGAATGCTTCCCCGGCCGCGAAATCATCTCCATGATGGCCAAGGACCTCGTCACCGAAGGCGGTGCTTTCCACTGCATCGCGATGCAACAGCCAAAGTGAGGCTGAGGGACGCTCGATTGGGCCGCAGAGGGGCAAAGAGGCAGAGGACGCAGAGTTTTTTGTGTTCTCTGTCCGATTGAGGTATTTTCTAATTCTCTGCGCCCTCTGCTCCTCCTCCCCTCTGCGGCTAACCCGAACCACCCATCCCCTTGTTATGCCCCGCCCAGACAACCGCCAGCCTGACCAACTCCGTCAAATCGACTTCATCGTCGATGTCGCCCCGCACGCCGCTGGTTCGGTGTTGATTGCTTTTGGCAACACACGCGTGATTTGCGCCGCGAGCATTCAGGAGGACGTACCGCGCTGGATGAAGGTGCAGAACGTCAAAGGTGGCTGGCTTACGGCGGAGTATTCGATGCTACCGTACTCGACTTTGGACCGCAAAGAACGCGAAAGCAGCCGTGGCAAGCCCGATGGCCGATCCACGGAGATTCAGCGGCTCATCGGTCGAAGCTTGCGTGCCGTGGTGGATCTCGAAAAGCTCGGCTCCCGCACGCTGAATATCGACTGCGATGTGTTGCAGGCCGATGGCGGCACCCGCACAGCCTCGATCACCGGAGCCTGCGTGGCCGTGGCCATCGCGTGCAATCGCCTTCTCGAAAAGGGCAAGATCACCCGCCAGCCACTCAAAAAGAAAGTCGCCGCTGTCAGCGCCGGCATCGTGAAGGGCGAGACGCTGCTCGACCTCTGCTACGTCGAAGACGCCGCCGCTGATGTCGATTGCAATGTCGTCCTCACCGAAGACGACGACTTCGTCGAGATCCAAGGCAGCGGTGAAGAATCCACCTTCACCCAGCCGCAGCTCGATTCCATGCTCGAAGTCAGCCGCAAAGGCATCCGCGAGCTCTGCGCCCTGCAAGAGCAGATCATCCAGGCCGCCATGCGGCCCGCCAGCGGCGGCCAGCTTCAGAATTTGGCGAATTTCTTCGCGAAGAAGTAAGCGAGGGTCATTGTTTCGACGCTTTTCTCGTTCTTTCGGCCTTCACCCGCTCCAGTGACGCGGCGAGGAGTTTCTCTCCTGCGTGAAAATTGGTGGTGCGGAGCCTTTCGAGCACGGGTTCGTATTCCAGCAGCCCGCGAGCATCGCCGAGTTCCAGCAAGGTCAGCGTGCCGATGGTGGTGAGCCCCTGTTCCGTAGCGACGCGTCGTCCTTTGCGCTCATCCATCAGCACGGCTTTGACCTGAAGATGCAAAGCAAGCGCGATGGCCTCAGTTTCACCGTCATCGAGGCTGTAATCAGGCATGGGTCCGTCAAAGCGGCGGACATCGGCCCAAGAAGGCAGATCGGCGGCCCAGTGGCTCACTTTCGCTGGAGCTTGCGGTCGCTGTAATTCCTCCAAAAACAGCCTGAGGCACGATCACCGTGCCAAAAAGCTTCGACAACAGCTCCACTTGGCCAATTTGAACAAGGTAGTTGATCGGCGAGGTGTCTGTAACCACCACGCTCATGACGCGGCTAGCAACTGATCCAGCTTTTGGCGATCCTCTGCGAGGTCATCTTCATCGAGGCCATAGTCCGCTCCACGGCGCTTCAGAAATGCCTCGGTCTCCCAGTAGTCGAGGCCGAGCATGTCGCCCACTTGTCCACGAGAGAGATCGCCACTGCGATAACCTTCCAAAGCCACGGCTTCGAGCACGCGGCGTTCGCGGCCCGCATCCAGCAGACTCAGGCTGGCCGCGATGAAGTCAGGAATCGTCACCGTGAGAGTCATGGTGAGCATGCTATAACCTGTCGGTTCCGAATTCGCCACCTCTTCTTGGCCTCTGTGCGGACTACCCGTGTCAAAACCGCTGCGAAACAACCTGTCCCATCACTTGCAAGATGGCTGACGAAGCGGAAAGTCACTGCTTTCCCGCCCGCACCCTGCTTTCCCCCACCCTGCCCATGCCCGACTGGCTCGCGATCATCCTCCTCGGCATCATTGAAGGTCTCACCGAATTCCTGCCCATCTCCTCCACCGGGCATCTGCTCATCCCGCAGAACCTCGGCTGGCTGCCGGCGAAGAGCGATCTCTTCAATGTGGTGATTCAGAGCGGCGCTGTTTTGGCCGTGCTAGCCGTCTTCACGCAGCGTGTGAAGCAGCTCGCCACCTCGCTAAGTGATCCGGCCACGAAGGACTACCTCGCGAAGCTCGCGGTGGCCTTTTTCATCACCGCAGCCGGTGGCTTGGTGATCAAGAAGCTCGACATCGAGCTCCCAGAAACAATTCCACCCGTCGCCTGGGCCACGCTGATCGGCGGCATCGTCATCCTGGCGCTGGAGGCCATGCAAAAAGGCCGCTCCGGTATCACGGAGATCACTTGGACGGTCGTGATCGCCGTCGCTGCCGCTCAATTGCTCGCGGCCGTGTTTCCCGGCACCTCACGCTCCGGTGCCAGCATCCTCATGGCGATGGCGCTAGGCATTGCGAGGCCTGCCGCCACGGAGTTTTCCTTCCTGCTCGGCATTCCCACGCTGCTCGCGGCGGGCGGTTACAAGATCCTCTCCGCCTTCAAAGATGGCGAGGCAGCGGGAGAGGACTGGAGCATGGTGGCTCTCGGCACGCTCGTTTCCGCGATTTCCGCCTTCGTTGTGGTGAAATGGCTCATTCGCTTCGTACAATCCCACACCTTCAACGGATTCGCCTGGTATCGCATCGCGCTCGGCGGCGGTTTGCTGGCCTGGACCTTCTTTGGAAAACATTGAGATGCTGATCAAACTTCAAGCCTGGTTTCGCCGGTCGGTTTTCCAAACCTATCGTTTCCTCAAACACCCGCGCAAGCTGCGCCAGCGCCCGCTGATGCGCTGGTTCGCCCGCCACTTCCTTGACAAGCGTGTGTGGAAACCCACGCAGCATACCTTTGCCGGCGGCATGGCCGTCGGCTCCTTCATCACGCTGCAGCTCCTGCCCATCCAGATGCCCACGGCCACCATCGTGTGCGCCCTTTTTCGCGTGAACATCCCCATCGCCCTGGCGATGTGCTGGGTGAGCAATCCCGTCACCGTGCCGCTGCTGGCCTCCGCCGAGTATGCCATCGGCAAGTGGTTCCTCAGCTTCTACACCGCCGTGCCCACCACGCCCTTCCCGGATCACCTGCCGGATTCCGCCATCGAGGCCTGGATGGTGCTGAAAGAGCATGCGCCCGTCATGCTCATCGGCGGCCTCGTGCTCGGTGCCATCTGCGCGGTGGTGGGTTATGTAGCCAGTTGGGGCATTTGGGAGGTCGGCCACCGCATGGAACTGGCGAAACGCACCCGCGAACTCGCCGAGAAGGTAAAACCAGCCCATTCCTGAGATTTCGTGCTTGCCAGGAATAAAGCCTGCTTGGCATG
>JBEIGR010000602.1:0-3570 GCA_040381795.1 Verrucomicrobiaceae bacterium
GCTGAAGTAGTTGCTGCGCTTGAACTTATCATCGCTCTTGAAGACGGTGAGTGTTTCGATCACGATCTGGTTCTCCAACCACCTTATGACGACGGTCTTCGTGCCAAATCCCACCTGCGTGACCACCATGGCATATTCGTCAGGTGTTTTGTCGCTGACAGAACTGCCGAGCAGGGTGAGCTCGTAAGGCCCGTTGATTTCATCGCTTCCGGCCGCCCACCAAGAGAACTGATTGCCTCGAATCTCCACTTTAAAGATGGAGGGCGTTTTTTCGATTCGATTAATCCAAGAGCCGTCTAGCGGACCGGCAAAAAGGGTGGCTTGGCATGAGCAGAAGAGGCAGAGGATGACTAGAAGGTATTTCATGGCGAGAAAGCAGGATCGAGTGACAAGGAGCGGGGCTTGCCAAGTCCCATGATGATTTCGAGCCATGTCATCGAGTACTTTTTTGAGCTTTGAGCATCTCACCGCTGAAGCTGGCGAGGTCAGGATTCGTCGGCCAGATCTCAGAGGCAGCTTTCATCTCGACTTCGAGGGTCTTCGTGTCTTTCTGCGCCATGGCGAGGCGTGCTTTGGCGATGTGCAGGGAGCTCACGGACCGCGCGGTCTGGATGGTGGCGAGCGGCTTGGTATACTCGAAGTCCTCTGAGAGTGAGCGTAGGTCGGAGACGACGATTGCTGCATTGGCATAGTCTTTCATCTCCATGAAACCGAGCAGCTTGTTCTTCTTCCGCAAGTAATCGAGCACCTTGCACTTTTCTGTCATCGGCAGGCGGCGCACACGGGGGAGGTACTCACCGATGGCGAAGGCTTCGAGGAGGCGATTGCTGGCGTTGTCATTTTGCCGGCGTGAGACGAGGTTTTCAAAGGAGACGAGGGATTCGTCCACGCCGCGCATGGCGTCCAGAGAAAGGCTATCGATCATGGTCACCGTCGGTGGCACACCGAAGGAGCCGGAGAGTGCTTTTCGCAGATCGGAATCTTTATCCAGATGCAGAGTGCTATCGCCGTCTTTGAAGAGGTTCGGGTAGAAGCGGCAAGCGATCACGACGTGCTCGAAGCGGCGTTGAAGGAACATTTGGATGATGAGTGCCTGGAACTGCACTTTGCTCGTAACTTCGCTGGGTCCGCTGGCGGCTTCATTGAGCTTTTTGCGTGCTTCGATCTCAGTGATGCCTTTGATGGAGTCGGCGATGGCATTGCAAAGACCACCGTCGATTTTGTAAGTGGCAGCCTCTGGCAGTAGGGCGAGGGCCTTCATGGGCTCTGGCTGCGGTTTGTGCGTGGCAGCGAGTAGGTCCATGATCTGCGCCATGAGGTCCCGGTAGGCCTGATCCTCTGCAGAGATGGCCTCCGGCGTGGTGAGGCAGGTCTCAAAGCGGGAGCGCATGAGGCGGTTGTTGGTGATGTTCCAGAGCTTGCCACTGAAGGCCACGTTTTCACTGCCGACCTTCAATGCCTCGCCTTCGAGGCGTTTGGTGGATTTTTGCACACGAGCCATCTGGGGTGCGAGAAAGTGCCAGCTCAGCGCGGCGGCGATAAGACCCAGCGTGGTGTAGATAAGCCTGATGAAGCTTTTTTTCGGCCTTGGAGCCGCAGCGGGCTGTGCGCGAGGCGCTGCGGCAGGTGAAGCGGCAGGTGCAGCGGGCATGGCAAAATGCGCGGGCATCTCCATGGTGGCCTTCGGCGGCAAGTAACCGGAGAAGGGCGAGGCATTGATCACCTGCCATTCGTCCGCGCCTTCCCGCATGATGAAGTGCTCCCCCATGAGCTGCCCAGTCTGGATCATGGCGACGAGCTGGTCCTTGGTGACGGGGCCGAAAGTCTGTGCGGAGTGAGCGTAGTACCAGGAGTTCATCGGGAGGAGAGGGAGCGGGTTACAAGAGGAGATTCGGGAAATGGGAGCGCCGGTTGCAGGTGAATTAAAAAATCATCTACCCATCAACTCGCGCAGCTCGGCGGTGATGCTGTCAGGCGTGGGATCATTGAGCGCCTGATCAGCACCCGGCTCAGCCTCCGCCACGGCGAGCCGGACCCTGCTCCACATTGTGGGCGGAAATGCGATGGAGGGCGAGGCGGGATCTTGAGAAGCCATGCGGTTGATTCTTAGCCGGAGGCGAGCCAGTTTGGCGAGCAAAAAACTCCGCCGCGCTTTGCTGAGGCACCTTGCTTGACACTCCACGGCGTCCACGCCATGCGGAGGCGCATGTTCTTCGATACCCACACGCATCTCGGCAGCCAAAAGTTCGACGCGGATCTGCCCGCCGTGCTCCAGCGTGCTCGTGAGGCGGGCGTAAGCCGCATGGTGGCTCCAGCCGTCGATCTCGACAATGCCCGCAAGCTGCTCGCTATCGCGGAAAAGGAGCCGGATGTGCGTGTCGCCGTGGGCATTCATCCCTGCGATGTCGATAGCGTGAGCGGCGAGGCTTGGCAGGACGAACTGCGTGAGCTGGCGCAGCATCCCAAGGTCTGCGCCATCGGCGAGATCGGCCTCGATTACTTCCACGCGCCGCCGGAAGGCTGGACGCTGGAAACGTGGCGCTCGCATCAGGCGGCGGTGCTGCGTGCGCAGCTCGAAATCGCCGCTGAACTCGGCTTGAACGTCATTTTGCACAATCGCGAGAGCTGGGACGATCTCGTGGCGCAGGTCATGCCCTTCAGCGGCAGGCTTCGCGGCGTGTTTCACTGCTTCACCGGCAGTCTGGAGCAGGCGCAGCCTCTCCTCGATGCCGGGCACTTCATTTCCTTCACTGGCATCGTCACCTTCAAGAACGCCGGTGTCATCGCCGAGACGGCGCGGGAGGTGCCAGCGGGGCATTTCATGCTGGAAACGGATGCGCCCTACCTCTCCCCGGTGCCGCATCGCGGAAAAAGATGTGAGCCCGCCTATGTGGCGGATACCGGCCGTGCCGTGGCGGCTTTACGAGGCATTTCGGCGGAGGAACTGGCCGCTGACACCTCGCAGACGGCCCTGAGTTTCTTCCGAGGTTGGTGACAGCATGCCTTTCTCCTTGCGCATGTGCATTTCACGGCGACTATCGCCGCCCCTCTCCAGACCGGCCGGGGGAAATCAGTTTTCGGGACGTAGCTCAGCCTGGTAGAGCGCTTGCTTTGGGAGCAAGAAGTCGTGAGTTCGAATCTCGCCGTCCCGACCACTTCTGATTTCAAATTTGAAATCACCATCTCAAATTTTCCCTTGTCCGCCCTTTACGCCGCCGTCCTCAGCACGTTCAAAGAAATGGGCTGGCACTACCGCGAGGTTCCCGAGCACGCCGTGATCGAGGCAGATTTCGAGGCGCATCACACGAAACTCCCGCTGCACGTCCAAGTCTTTGGCGAAACGCACATCGCCAGCGCCGTGGCCACCTGCACCCTCCAGGTGCCCTCCACGCATCGCCTGCCCATCTGCGAGCTGCTCATGCGCACGAATCGCGAGCTCAACATCGGCAATTTCGAGCTCGACTGGGAGACCGGCACCGTGCTCTTCCGCGCCACGAACGTCTTCCCGCCGCATCGCTACGATCAGCGCATCATCGCCAGCCTCGTCCACAGCGCCATCGCCGAGATGGA
>JBEIGR010000603.1:0-3561 GCA_040381795.1 Verrucomicrobiaceae bacterium
CAAAACGCCCGCGAAAGCGTTCTGCCCCTAACGTGGGAAAAACACATGCGTGATTGGCTGGAGCTGATCGAGGCAGCCAAAAAGTAGATTCGATTGGCAATCGAATCGGTTGGGGAACAATCGGCTTCGATTGCCAATCGAAGCGACTACTGCAGCCTCGGCAGCAGCGGCGGATACACCCAGGTCTCCTCTTCGAGATGCTGATCGCTCGTGCCTTCCTTCCAATCCGCCGTGGTAATCACCTGCCAGAGACCTTCGACGGGCACCTTGTCCTTGTTCACGAGGTTTTTGATCTCCTGCACCTTCACTTGATAGGTCACACCGCTCTCCTCAATCGGAGCAGGCTGCTGCGGACGTGCGCCCGCCACCGTCAGGGCGATCAGCCGCGTCGTTTCCGCCGTCAGCGCCGCCATGCGGTCGTGGATGCGGATGTCCTCGCGAATGATGTTCGAGGTCTCGCCCGACCTTTGAATGGCCTCCGCCAGCGCCACCACCGCCAGACTAAAAATCGCCAGTGCAATCACCGTCTCCATCAACGTGAAGCCGGCGCGGCGTGCGGAAGGGTGAAGGTGAAAGCGCATGGGAATCAGTAGGCGATACAAGTCTCACAGGCAATCAGCGCCTTCTGCGTCCCAGCAGGCTCATAAGCCCGACCATGAGCAGCAACATCCGCGAAGGTTCGGGAGCACCGGTGGTGGGGATCTGGGGCGTGGTGCTGCCATCGACAGGCTTCAGCCCAGCGCGGTCGTATTGAGACTGCGTTTCCAGCACCACGGCACCGCTGTAAGGCGTGACGAGTTGATGCAGCGCGGCTTTTTGAGCCTGTGCTTCCGGCACGCGGTCGCGACCTCGAAACGCGGCCATCACCTCGGTGAAAACGGCATGGCGGGCGAGCTGCTCCCAGACCTGGGGCACATCGGCGGGAGCTTGATCCACGCGACGGTACTTCCGCGAAGCACTCGGCGAAGCCGTCAGGCTCTCCAGCAGACCTTTCTCGCTGCCATCCCAGCGGCTGCCGCCTTGGATGGCGGTGCTGTCGTAGAGGTCTTCGAGCAGTTTATTTCGTCCTGAGACCAGTTCGATGGCGTGAATCACTGGCGGCGAAGCATCTCGCTCCAAGATCTGCTGAATGGCCTCCTTGCCTGTCATATCCACCGGCTGCGGACCATGCAGCCACACGATGGCGCAGCCCTCCCCCGCCTGACGACAGCGCTTCAAGGCGGCCTTCAAAGCCGGAACCGCATCGCGACCTCCTCGGAAGGTTTTCTCGTTCAAATCGGCTGCTTTCACCTCCTCGGCCTCCGCATCGGTGCTGACAAAAATCGCCTCCAACGTGCCCGCAGAAAGCTTTTCGAGCGCCGAACGCAAAAGCGCCGCATGGGGAGCTAGTTTCGCCGATGCATCGATCACCACCACGAAGCGCTTTTTCACCGCCGGAGCCTCCGAAAGCTCCCGCACGACGAATTTCGGCTCGGTGCCCGCCAGCGGGTCCTCCGTCCACACTTTCGGAGCAGGCGCTTCCTTCGCGTGAAAGGCCAGTTCGTCGATCTGCGCATGCCGCACCTCCTCCTGCCAGCTCCATGAGCCGTCCTTGGCCTTCACGGCATCGGCCGCTTCGGAATTGTCCTCCAGCGCCGATTTCGACTGCACCCACACGGCATGCTTGAGGCCCTCGGCGATGCTGAAATTGCGGTCAATGATCAGCGGCATGTGCAGCCCATGCTCGGAAGGGGCGGTGATGCCGAGGCGGATCTTCATGAGGCCGTTCGGCGGCACCGGAAAACACTGCGTCATCACGCGATCCGGCCCCACCATGTTCACCATCACCGGATCACGTCGCTCCACCTGCACCACCTGCTTGTAGGCGGCCTTCACCGCTGACTTCGCCCCAAAGGCCGCCTCGCGTGGCTCGCCCTCAATCCAAAGCGTGAGGCGACTCACACAACCGCCCGGCGGCAGCAGCATCTGGCAGCGTGCCTCCTGCGCATTGGCGTGCGTGTTACGAAACTCCAGCGTCCACTCGCCATGCGCCAAAGCCGAAGGCGCATCCACATGCCAGTCCATCCGCGAAGTGGCGAGCGAGAGGCCTTTCAGACGTGCGCCCACCTGATCGCCACCGCGTTCCCCATCCCAGGCAAAGGCATCCATCGCCGTGTCCTCAACAAAATCCAGTCCGCGGCGCATGCCGGAGATCGTTCGCGGCGGCGGCAGATCACTGAACGGCATGCCCGTGACGCGGAAGTGAATCGAACGCAGTGTTTCGAGATTGAAGCTGCTCGTGCGCAGACCCCAGTTCTTGAAAAGCATGCCACCGAGACCCTGCTGCGGATCAAAGAGGTGCCCCAGCGGTCCGAAATCCTTGGGCGCAGCGCCCGAGTAGCACAGGCGATGCAAAAACGCCTCCTGCCCCGACGTCCGCAGCACTTCAAACGCCTCCGGCTCCCGCTCCACATCACGCAGGTGCGTCTCCGCCGCATGCAGTCGCTCATGCATCACCACCATCGGCAGTTCCGCCGCGATCACCACCGCCCCGCCGGCGAGCAGACCGTAGATCCAGAGCCGCCTTTCATTCCAGCGCCACACCCGGTGGAGCGAGCCTAGCCACACCACCAGCGCCGCCAGCGGCCCGAGCAGCGCCAGGATCAAGAGCGGGATCATCGGCTCAAAGATCGCCACCACGGCCAAAGGCAGCAGCATCACGCCAAAAAGATTCATCGCCCCCATCGCCGCCACATAGAGAAGGGCCGAGCCCAGCATCACCCCATGCGCCACCGTACCGAGACGCTTCCACCGCTCCTCCTGATCACGCCGTTTCGCCACCCACAGCAGCGCCAGCCCCACCGGCATCAAGGAAACGAGCACGACATGTGGCCACGTCGGAATCGGATCAAAGAACTCCGCCGCGCAGGCATGCGTGAGCAGTTCCATCACCAGCGAATGCAGCGGCAGCAGCACCCCGGCAGCAAAGATGACATTCCAGACGAAGGTAAAAAATCGCTTCATCCACCGAGGCTACCAAGCCGCCTGAAATCTGTCCCGTGAAATCAGGGTGAAAAGCCACTGGCCTGCACGAGCTACCGGGCAGCTTTTTACACTGTGGACCTTCGAAGCAGTGGTTGCATCATGCCGAACTCCAATACAGCTCGCTCACTCTAAACCTCCCGCCGTTGTCTAAGGTTACAAACTTCAGCCGCCGCTCTGCCGCAGGGGTGTTGTTCCAAGGCCTAAACTGCCTCACCAACTGTTACCCATCCGCCCAGTCCGAACCTCCTCAAGCACGACTACGTCCCCGGCCAATACCACACCGCCGACCTGCTGCACCGCAACGCCTTCCACATCGGCAACAACCCGTTCGTGAACGACGAGCGCCTGGATGTGCTGGAGCGGCTCATGCGGCAGTTCTGTGACTCATCCGCTGGTTAGCCCAAGTTTCGCAGATTTCGGCCAAAAGCAGCGATTTTCGCCCATCTGCCGCGCTGGAAGCCTTGATTTTGCGAGGGGGCGCACTCGCGGACCCCTTGTGGGCCGACCTTGGGTGTTGACCGGCTCGTGCCAGGGTTA
>JBEIGR010000604.1:0-3554 GCA_040381795.1 Verrucomicrobiaceae bacterium
ATCACCAACTCCATCGGCATGAAGCTCATGCCCATTCAGCCCTGCACGTCCACGATGG
This sequence comes from Verrucomicrobiaceae bacterium, assembly GCA_040381795.1. Taxonomy (GTDB): domain Bacteria; phylum Verrucomicrobiota; class Verrucomicrobiia; order Verrucomicrobiales; family Verrucomicrobiaceae; genus Prosthecobacter. Next base: position 59 of record JBEIGR010000604.1, read on the forward strand.
GCCAGGACGGGCCGCCGTTGGAGGATTACCTGCGGCAGAAGCGGTTTGGAGAGATGCACAAGGACATCGACCGGATCGACTTTGACGAGAAGCCTGCGCACAAGGTCACCATCACGCAGCCATTTCAAATCGGAGTCACCGAGGTCACCTTGGCCCAGTATCGGCAATTTGATCCCGAGTTCAAAAAGAACGATCCGAAGTCGAAACCCGCCGACGATGATGCGGTGACCGGTGTGACGTGGGAGAAGGCGGTGGCGTTTTGTGAGTGGCTCACGAAGAAGGAAGGCAAGACCTACCGTCTGCCCACCGAAGCGGAGTGGGAGTATGCTTGCCGTGCGGGCACGACGACGCTCTTCAATACCGGTGACGATTTGCCGGATGGTCATCAGAAGTGGTTCGGTGAGGACAACTTTCGCGGCGTGTATTTCCCGGCGGGACCGATGCCACACGAGTATGACTGGCGGAATGCCGGGAAGCCTGCGGCGAGCTTGAAGCAGGGGGAAATCATCGGCCTGATCCACCCCACAGAGGAACTTCGGGCTGGTGGCACGGGTTCCTTGCGCGTGGCGCAGAAGAAGCCGAATGCCTGGGGTCTGCACGACATGCACGGCAACGTGGCCGAGTGGTGCAGCGATTGGTATGGGCTGTATGAGAGCGGCGCGCAGACCGATCCGGTCGGTCGTGCGGATGGCGACGGACGCGTGTTTCGCGGTGGGTTTCATTCCTCGATGATCCGCTTCCTGCGTTCGGCGAATCGCGGTTCGTGGGTGCCGAACTCCGCGAGCGAGCGCATCGGCTTCCGCATCGTGCAGGGCGAGCTTCCGAAGGGAAAACTGCTGCCCATAGCCGCGCCGCCGCTGAACGCGCAGAATGTGAGCCAGACCGTGCCGAACATCACACCGCAGCCAGCGGACGCGCCGTTCATTGAAGGCCCGAAGCCCTTCGTGCGCATCCCCGATGGTGCAGTCGGTCCCGTGTTCATCAGCCAGAATCACAGCCCGGCCATCACCGAGTGCCCGAATGGCGATTTGCTCGCCGTTTGGTTCTCCACCCTCGGCGAAACCGATCTCACCACCGCCAACGCCGGCTCGCGATTGCGTTTCGGTTCCAAGGAATGGGAACCGGCCTCGCCGTTCTGGGATGCGCAGGACGTGAATGATCACGCACCCAAGGTCTGGTGGGATGGCGATAAGACGATCTATCATTTCGTCGAAGCCCGTCAGCATGGCGACAATCTCGTGCGCCGCTCCACCGATAACGGCGTCACCTGGAGCAAGGCCGAGGTGCTGCGTCCGCGTGGTGAGTCGGCGGGCAATCCCATCCGCACCAAGGACGGCGTGATCGCGATGCCGTATGACAATTCCTCGCTCGTCATCAGCCGCGACAATGGCCGCACCTGGCAATCGCGTGGTCGCGATCTCCGAGGCAACGATGACGTTCGCCCCGGTAACAGCGGCCCGTGCATCGCGGGCATCCATGCGCCCATCGTGGAACTCGCCGACGGACGCCTCATGGCCTTTGGCCGTTTGTCGCCCGAAGATCCCGCACAAAAGCTCTTCAAGCTCAAGATGCCCGCCAGCTACTCCAGCGACCTCGGTGAGACGTGGCATTGGGAGATCAGTGAGTTCCCCGTCGTGAGTAACGTGCAAAGGCCCGCCATGCTGCGGCTCAAGGAAGGCCCCATCGTGCTCTGTTCCTTCACCGATCAGTGGCGGACGCCCTTCAAAGAGCGCCAAGGCATGACCTTCAAATCCACCACCGGCTCCTACACGGGCTACGGCCTCTACGCCGCCGTCAGCTACGACGAAGGCAAGACCTGGCCCGACCGCCGCCTGCTCGCCCCCGAGGGAAAAAACACCGCCGATGGCTACGGCTACCTCGCCGCCACCCAGACGCGAAACGGCCGCATCCAGCTCGTCACCAGCAAGGACCACTACGCCTTCAACCTCGCGTGGATCAAAGCCCTGCCGCCTCAGCCGAAGAAGTGAATCACCACACAGCCATGAATCTGCTTTTCACCCACGTCACTGCTATTCTTCCTCAACGCCTCGTCGAGGATGCTTGGGTGCTTTGTGAGAAAGGCAAGATTGTGTCGATCTCGACGAAGAAACCGAAAGCAACGGCGGAGACGCAGATCGTGGATGGGCGCGGCGGGTATCTGTCGCCTGGGTTCATCGACATTCATGTGCATGGCGGCAATGGGGCGGATTTCATGGATGGGACGAGCGAGGCGGTGCGTGTGGTGTGCCGAGCGCATGCACGGCATGGAACGACGACGATCTTTCCGACCACCACCACGGGCTCGCCGGAGCAGATTCATGCCATGCTGGATGCGGTGAGGGCGGTGCAATCCGAGCGACACGTCGAAAACGGTGCACGAATCGCGGGTGTGCATCTTTACGGGCCGTTCTTCGCGGAGGATAAGGTGGGCTGCCATTCCATGGAGGGTCGGAGGGAGCCGACAGCGGCGGAGTATCGCGCCTACTTTGGAACCGGGCTCGTGCGCATCGCCACCTGCGCGGCAGAGCTGCCGGGTGCGGTCGAGTTTTATCGCGAGGCGAAGAAACGGCGCTGCCTCATCACCTGCGGGCACTCGAACGCGAGTTGGCCGGAGATGGCGGCGGCCTTCAAAGCCGGGATGCGGCATGTGGACCACTTTTGGTGCGCGATGAGCAACGTGTCGTCTGTGCGCTCACGCCTCGGCGTGCCAATGCGTGGGAGCATGCTCGAGTTCGTGCTCGGCACTGCGGAGATGAGCACGGAAGTGATCGCGGATGGCTGCCACCTCGCGCCGGAGTTGCTGGATTTCGCGTTTCGCCTCAAAGGACCGCACAAGCTGTGCCTCGTGACGGATGCCAATCGTGCGCTGGACCTGCCACCGGGGAACTATCGCTTCGGCGCAGCGAAGAACGGCTCGTGGTTCGAGAGCGATGGCCGCGTAGGCTGGGCACCGGGCCGCACGAGTCTCGCCAGCAGCATCGTGGGCATGGATCACATGGTGCGGCAGATGAAACGAGACACCTCGGCCACGCTATCGGAGGTCGTGCGCATGGCCAGCCTCACCCCCGCCGAACTCACCGGCATCGCCAAACACACCGGAAGCCTCGAAGCGGGCAAAAACGCCGATGTGGTGCTTTTGAACCAAAAGCTCGACGTGCGCCGCGTTTTCATCGGCGGCGTCGAGATGGCGTTGTGACCTGTCTTTTCATGAAACGCTCAATCCATCAACCTATTCACACCTTGAAGCCATGAAACCCATCCTCACGGCCCTCCTGCTCACGCCGCTCGCTGCCTTCGCCCAAGCCAAGCCGGAAGTCGCCAATGCCACCAAAGCTGCGAAACGTGCCTGGGAATCCGCACCCGCTGAAAAGAAGGCGCAGTGGCAGCAGCAGCGCGAGGCGTTGATCAACATCGACCTCTCCAATGATACGCAGCGGCAGATCGTCATCGCACGCGGTTCGCCGAAGCCGGGCGAGTATCACGCGCATCCGACCAC
>JBEIGR010000605.1:0-3546 GCA_040381795.1 Verrucomicrobiaceae bacterium
CCACCATGCAGACCGCACTGGCCGAGCACCGCCTGGCTCTCCAACGTGTCATCGAAGCCTGCCAGCCATGCGTGCAGGTGCTGCGAGAGGAAGACGAAGGTTTCTTTCGGAACGCGAACACGCCGGAGGAGCTGGCGACGCCGCCGAGCTAGGTCGTCCCGGAAAACCTGTCGGCTTCGGTCAGGCGAAGCAAAGTAGCCATCTCGCTCCGCGAGATGAGCGGGACGCTTCGCCAACTCAACGGTTCACGAACGCCAAGTATCCTGAATGTAGGCGAAAGCCTTTCGCTCATCTTGCGGAGCAAGATGGCTACCCTGCTGTCGCGTCTTCGGTGTCTCCGGATGGTTTTCAAACACGGCCTAGCGCTTTCACGCTTCCAGATTCACTTCAAAAGCTTCCGCACCTGCTCGGCGAGCTTTTCGGCGCCGTCGGGCGAGTAGCCGGTTTTCACGAAGGCGACCTTGCCATCGGGGTCGATGATGACGGTGTGGGGGATGCCTTCGACTTTGAACTGCTGGCCCACGCGTTGGAAGCCATCGAGGGCGACCTCCATCTTCCAGCCGCGGGTTTCGAGGAAGGTCTTCACCTGGTCCGCGGGCTCCGCCTGGTTCACGGCGATGAAGCGGACCTTCGTGGGATCAAACTCGGCCATCTTCGCGATCATATCCGGCAGGGATTTCACACAGGGACCGCACCAGGTAGCCCAGAAGTCGATCACGACGACTTTGCCCTTTTCTTTGGCGAGATCGAAGTCGCCGCCAGCGAGCAGCGGCAGGGTGAAGGTGGGCGCTTCTTGGGTGAGCATGGGCGAGCTCTCGCCACCGGCCTCGGGCAGCACGGGCTCGGGGGTGTAGGCCAGCTTCCACTCGCGGAAGCTGCGCAGCAGGGCGCTCTCCTCCGGCGGTGTGGTGCGCACGGTGACGATTTGATTCATCGGCACCTTCACCTCACCGAGTCGCGGCGCGGTGCCGCTGACGGTATCGAGGTCGAAACGAGTCACGTTGAGGGCGAGGCGGCCGCCATTGCTCAGCAGCAGCGTGTGCGTGCTCGGCGGCGATGCTTCGGCAGGTTTCGCCTCGGGCTTTTCGAGCCAGATGACGGCGCTGACGCGATCGGCGGGCACTTGCACGTTTTCCAGGCCGCTGCGCACGGCAAAGTGCTGGCGGGTGGCGGCCTCGATCACGCCGCGGAGGAGGTCGCCATTCGCGGCGATGAGCACATGCTGCGGTGGCGACTCGCGACGGAAGCGCGGGATGAGCAGCGCATGCTCGCGGGCCTTGGGATCGACATTCGGCATCGCGATCTGGCCGGGGCCGCTCTTCGCTTCAAAGTGCGTGAGCTTCACCTCGCGCTCGCCATTTCCCCAGAGGCTGAAGGGCTCGAGGATGAGGCCGCTGCCGCTCTTCATCTGCGGTGTCACCGCGATCTGGCGCACGGGCACGCCATTGATGGAGACCTCCACAAAGCGATCCTTCATCGCGAGGCGCACCGGCACGCTGCGAGGCGCGGCCACGCGGTTTTGATTGTCCATCTGATCAGGCTGCTTCTCGACGCCGAAGATGGTTTCATTGCTCATCTGGCCGAAAAGAAGGTTCAGGCTCTTGCCGGCGGGATCGGTGCCATTGGTGAAAAGACGCACGCGAAGGCCGCAGAAGCCGTTGCTGTCGAGGCGGAAGCTCAGCTCGCTCACCTGGGAGAAGGTGGGATGCGCCAGCGAGCCACCGGCCTCGATCTCGGCATGCTGATCGGCAAAGGAGACCTGCTCCTTCGTGCCGCGAATGGCCCGCCAGCCCTTGTCTTTGAAGCCGGAGGCATTGAGCGGCTCGCCGGAGAAATGCACGGCGTGCAGTTCCTCGGGCTTGAACGAGGTCGTGGCGCAGAGGGGCGATTCGAAGTCGAGGCGCTGCTCATCCATGGCGCGGAGGCTGCCGGGCAGGATGTCGCCGTTTTTGAGGTAAAAGAGCGCCTCGGCACGTGCCTTCGCCGGGTCAAAGCCGGTGCGGGTGATCTCCAGGTCCTTCGTCGGCAGCACGGACACCGATTTGGAGGAGCCGATCGGCTTCCAGCGCGGCATCGGGCCGCCATCGGCCTGCAGGGTGCCATGCAGCGTCTTGCCGCCGACGGTCAATTTTCCGAACTGCGCCAGCGGCGGCATCTTCGGCGTGCCTTCTGGTGGGGATACACGCAGCTCAATGCGCATCGCCCCCTTCAATTGGAAGGTCACTGGCTTCTCGGCAAAGGCGGTGCGCAGTTCCACGCGGCCATCGGTCATCGAAACGAGGTCGCCACGCACCCACATGCCATCGGTGTAGCTCAGGGCGATCTGCGGCGTGGAGAACCAAGTGCCGGTGGTGTTGTCCTTCGCCTGATGCGCGGCGGCGAGCTGGCTCCAGGGCAGTGCGGTCTCGCGGGTGCCGGCTTTCACGGTGAAGGTGTTCGTATCCGCCTTCACGATACGGCCTTTCAGCACGCGACCGTCCATCAGCTCGACCCGTGGCACGACGTCGGAGATCTCCTCGGGCAGCTTGCCGTTCCACTCGCGCAGCATCAGCTCGTCGAGCGTGAGGTCCTGGCCTTTGTTTTTGAGCGTGAGACCGGGAATGAGGGCGGTTTCGGTCTTCGGCGTGGCCGGGCGGCTGTTCGCAATCTTTGCCTGCACGAGTCCCGCGATGGCCCCGATGAGGCCACCGACCTGCGGCGGACGATTTTCGACCTCTTCGGGCTTTTCGGCCTCTTTCGATTCCACCGGCGGCATCTTCGTCTCCGCCAGTTTTTTGCCGGAAGCATCCATCAGCGAGCACAGACCCGTTTTCCGATCCCAGAAGAGGCCGAGCGTCACGCTGCGCTGATCATCGGTGAGCGTGTTGAGCACGTGAAACTCGCGACCTTGCAGCACGATCTCATTGTCCCAGGTCTCGATCACGCAGCGCTGCTTTTCTTCGGAGGCCAGCTCCAGTTTGAAGTCCGGCCGCTGCTGCGAGCGCAGGCGGAGGCGCAGCTCCACACGCTCCGGCAGCTTCATTTCGACCCGCGCCGCATGGTTCCAGCCGATCTGGCTGATGTAACCGCCCGGCACATGACGCCACAGGTGCTGCTTGTTCTCGTTTTCCGGTTTCCAAGCGCCGCGCCCGCCTGGGCCGGCGAGGAGCAGACCTTCGCCGGACATGCGCTGCATGCTCGTAACGGAGGAGTGGGCCACCTGCACGGTGCCAAAGCGTGGCGCTTTGACCGTCACGTTCTTCGCGTCGAAGCCGGTGATGGTGCCGAAAAGCCGCGATCCATCATCCAGGCGGATGCTGAGCGGTTCCTGGGTGATCTCGTCCTTGATCCAGTGGGTGCTCGCGTCCGGTTTGAGATCGATTGAGCGTAGAACATCGAGCCGCAGCTCCAGCGGCTCGCCAAAGCGCGGCGGATCGACCCGCCACACGAGCTGCTCCGCCGTGCCGCTGACGATGCCACCTCCGACCACCTCGCCATTTTTCCATTCCAGTTCGGATGCTGGCAACGATGTCGCGATGAGCCCGCCCAAGAAGAGAAGCGGATTCA
>JBEIGR010000606.1:0-3538 GCA_040381795.1 Verrucomicrobiaceae bacterium
CCGCGTCGATGGCGACACCGCCGGCCGCAAAGCCTTCAGAGGTGCCAAAACCTTCGAAAATGCCGACGTGGCCGCCATCACGGCCCGTTTCCGCGAAAAAGCCGCGAAGATGGGTTTTGCGGTCATCGAGGCCGATGCGCTTCCCGGCACCTTTTTGCCGCAAATGGAGTTCACCGATGAAAAATCCCTCAGCGACCTCATCACACCGATGTGCGGCGAAGGCGTCGCCGAGCGCATGTGGCTCGGCTTCCAAGAGATCGCCAAAGCGAACGCCTTGATCGAAAATTACGCACCCACACTCGGCCAGCCATCGCCCGACATGCTCACGCGTCATCTCGACTCGAAGCAGCCGCTGCCGGACTGGGTCACGCAGCTCAAAACGCACTACCTCACTGCGATGAGCGAGTTTTACCGCGCCAACACCCGCGCTCGCGAAGGCAGCCGCACGCTCACGCTTCACTACGCGAAGAAGCTGGAGTTCACCTTCCACTTCGCCAGCTGCCTGGAAAACCTCTACAAAGCCCACGAAACCCGCACCGAGTCCCTCGATGCCGCCGTCGAGTCCATCTACAACGCCTTGAATTCACTGGCCGATGCCGCACGTGATTCGAGTGATCGCGGGGCCATTGCGCTACTCAATGAGCATGGCTACCGCGTGCTGCGAAAGGCCCAGTGATGAAAAAGCCCGCCGCCAAAAAAGCCAACCGCATCGTCCGCACCAAGCCGGACGCTTCCATGAGCTTCTAATCGCTCGTGGACGCCATCCAGCACGTCCACGCCGAAAGCGCCGCCGTGTTGAACCGCACGGTGAACACCACCCTCACGCTGCGGAACTGGGTGATCGGGGCCTACATCCGGGAATTTGAGCAGCACGGCTCTGATCGGGCAAAGTATGGTGAGTCCGTGATTGATCGGTAGGCGGATACTCTTGAATCCAAGGGGTTGAAGGATCTCTCGCCCCGAACTTTGGAGCACCTCTGCCAGTGCTGGTTTCGCGTCTGTCTTTTAGCCATATCGCGGAACTCCTGGCTATCGACCAACCGCTCAAGCGTGCCTTCTACGAGATCGAGTGCATTCGCGGGAACTGGTCGGTGCGGGATTTGAAGCGGCAGATCGGGTCGTTGTATTTTGAGCGGTCGGGGCTGTCGAAGGAAAAAGAAAAGCTCTCGAAGATGGTGAACGAGGGTATCGAGGCGGCGGAGCCGAAGCTGGCGATCCGTGATCCGTATGTTTTTGAGTTCCTCGGGCTGCGGGCGAAGGACGCGGTGGCGGAGAGCGATCTGGAGGCGGCGCTGATCGAGCACATGCGGGAGTTTTTGCTGGAGCTGGGCCATGGCTTCTGCCTGGAGGCGCAGCAGAAGAGCATCGTGATCGGCAAGACGCGCGGGTTTGTCGATCTGGTCTTCTACCACCTCATCCTGAAGTGCCATGTGCTGGCGGAACTCAAGATCGAACCCTTCACGCATGAGCACCTCGGCCAGCTCAACACCTATGTGACGTGGTATCGCGAGCACATGATGTCACCGGGCGACAATCCGCCCATCGGCCTGCTGCTTTGCACGGACAAGGACCACGCGATGGTGCGCTACGCCACGGCCAGCGTGGACAATAACTGTTCGTCTCCAAATACGCCGTCGAACTGCCGTCGCAGAAGGAGTTGGAGACCTTCCTGCATGCGAAACATCTGGAAATGCTCGGGAACAAGCAGAAGTGATGTCAATCCCTGACGCCTCAGCAGCTCAGCGAGGACGACGTGTCTTGCTGAAGGCCGAGCGACCCTTGGGGCGTTCGGGCTTCTCCGTCCGCTTCGGACCTGCCGGGCGAGGGCGGCGTGACGCGACCTTTTTGGCAGTCTTTTTGGCGACTTTTTTGGAGGGCGCGAAGGTATCCGAATCGTCTTGGACGGCCGGTTTGCGAGCGGCCGTAGGACGAGCACGTTCGCGAGGTGCGGCGGCGGTTTCTTTGAAGAAACGCTCCACATCAGTAGGCTTCAATTCCTTCCACCCACCGAGCTGAAGGCCGCGCAGTTGCAGCCAGCCGATGCGGATGCGGGTGAGACGCTCGACCTCGTAGCCGAGGTGGTAGAACATGAGGCGAATCTGGCGCTTGAGGCCCTGCTTGAGCACCACATGAGCTTTGTTTGGCTTTTCCAGCCAGGCGCGTTCGGCTCGGGCGTGACCTTCCTCGGTCAACATGCCTTTGATGAGCTTGGAAAGCACCTCAGGGTTCAGCGGCTGGTCCACGACCACCTCGTATTCTTTTTCCGCCCCCATGCTGGGGTGCATGAGACGGTGGGAGAGATCCCCACGGTTCGTCATGAGGATGAGACCTTCGCTCTCCTTATCGAGCCGCCCTACATGATGCAGGTTTTGATACTTGAGCGGCAGCAGATCGTAGATCGTCATGCGCTCGTGCGTGTCGCCATGCGAGCAAATGTAGCCACGAGGCTTGTTGATGGCGATGACAATGGGCATCTCGGCCTGGACGGGCCTGCCATCGACCACGACTTTGTCCTCGGGGGACACCTGCGTGGCGAGGTTGGTAATGACGTGACCGTTGATGGAGACTCGTCCTTCGAGGACGATCTGCTCGGCTCCGCGCCGGGAAGCGACGCCGCACTGGCTGAGGTAGCGGTTTAGGCGCACGAGAAAGCAGGGCTGGCGGGGTCAAGATCGCGCTGCCTGAGGCAGGCGCGATGGCTTACTCCGACTTGGTCTTTGGCAGGTTGGTGGGAAGGCGGCCTTCCTTCCAAAGTCCACGGGACTTCAGGAGTTTGATGCGTTCGCCGCGTTTCAAAACGCTGCGCTTGGTGCCGACGGAGCCGGAGGTCTTGAGGCTGCGATGCTGTGACATGACGGTGAACGGGGTAAGAAGGGGGGTGGGCTGAAAAAGGGCGCGGAGACTAACCGCGACCTGCTTGGACGCAAGGGTTTTGTTCCCTTCCAACCGACCCGCGAGGCTGGGGAGCCGTTCTCAAGACACCGCGTTCATCTCCAGCAGGGCCTTCACGAGGCCTTTTGAACGGTAAAAGTCCACCTCGGCGGCTCCGGCGGCTTCGAGATCCGCCCGGATGGCAGCGGCGGGGCGGGCGGCGAGCACGTGCTCGCGAATGAGGGCGGTTTTGAGGGCCTGAAGATCGAGGAAGGCGGGATCGACGACCGGTGTAGCAGGCCACTTGCCGGCGGCCTGGCCTTCGCGGAGCACCTGCTTGAACGGCTGGCCGATCTTTTGCGCCTGCTGTTTGGCATCATTGATGCCGGCGAACCACTCGGGCTCGACGAGGCGGTAATAGTCCCGCATGGCCTGCTTGTTGAAGTGGACCACGAGCTTGCGGCCTTCGACTTCGACGAAGGAAGTGCCGCGGAAGGAATCGGCGTCGATGGTATCGACGAAGAGGAGGTCCTCGCCATCGACGGCGAATTCCCATTTCAAATCCCACAGCAGCAGACCGGCGGTCTCCAGCAGCTCACGCACCGCCCAGCCGCCGAGGATGGACATCTTGATCGTATCGAGGAAGTCCTGGCTGCTGAGGCCGCTC
>JBEIGR010000607.1:0-3537 GCA_040381795.1 Verrucomicrobiaceae bacterium
AATTTGGAGCACGCCGCCACCCGTCCCACCTCCGTCGGCAAGCCCACGCCCTCCTTCGAGGTCAAACTCGACGACGGCGAGCTCCTCCTGCGCGGCCCCGGCCTCTTCGACGCCTACCTCAGCCCCTGGCAGCCTCGCGATGAGGTCCTGCGCGATGGCTGGTTCCCCACCGGCGACATCGCCGAGATCGACGAAACCGGCTCCCTCTTCCTCAAAGGCCGCGTGCGCAGCGTCATCAATGTCGGCGGCATGAAATGCTTCCCCGAAGAGGTCGAGGCCGTCCTCACCTCGCATCCTTCCGTCAAAGCCGCCCGCGTCCTCGCCCGTCCTCACGCCGCCCTCGGCTTCGTCCCCGTCGCCGAAGTCATCGCCGAAACCGGGGCGGAAACGTCACTCGCGGGCGAATTGAAGAAGCTTTGCCAGCAGAAGCTCTCCGCCTACAAAGTCCCGCTTCTCATCACCTTCGTCACCGAGCTGCCGCTGACGGCGAGCGGCAAGGTGCGGAGGTATTGATGGAAGTCGATCAATTCGATGTCTTCCTCGCCTCCTGGGCTTTGAAGAGATCGCGGAGCATTTTTTTCTTCTCTAGCACCGCAGGTTGTTTTTCGGCTTTGTTCTTTTCAAGTGCCCGAGCCAGGTAGGCTTCACGCATTTGCTGGAGCTTCACCGCTCCGAAAAACAGCAAAACACCCGCCAGCAGAGAGAAGCCTGAGGTTACCAAAAAGTCACGGGTCATCATGCTCCGTAGCGCTCTGAGCATCTTGCGCGGCAACAAGCTTGACGAGGCTCTTTCCAAAACCGCCGGAGGAACGACCTTCTGGACATGGTCCAGGCCCGCCCACTGCTTTCCGAGCAGCACCGTGGCCTCCAGAACATCTTCGACATCTGGAGCGCTCCAGTCACAAATCTCTTCCGGACGGGCAATCCGATGATTCCAGAAGGCTCTTGCCGCAGACGGTAGCTTCAGAAAGGCTGTGCCGCGGTGAATCAAAACCCGCAGCCGGTCCTTCATCTCCTGGTTCACAATGCCTTTTGGGAGCCGGTGAAGAAGCACATTGAGGCTCTGCGCGACCTTGGGTGATTCCAGCGCCACAAAGCAGGCCGCGTGGATGAGAAAAGCCACGCTGCCCTCTTGATACACCTCATGCGGACACTGTTCGAGCTTCTGTGCGAAGTGTACCCGTGCCCCCGGCTGCAAACGGCTCCAAAGCTCCTCAACCAGCCGCATGTTTTCCTGTGAAATCAGCTCACAAAGAAATGCTGACGGGATGGTCCGCGCCAGAAGCTCCATCTTTCCATCAAACGCATCCCGCAGGATCGTTTCCATATCCCGGTTTAGGATTCCATGCTCCCTCACATCCCAGAGGAAGGCAGTGAGCGCCTTCGAGACGCCTTCCGGCTCTTCCTCCGCCCTCAGGCAGGCTCGCTGCAAAGCCTCGATTCCAAAGGACCAGTCGCGGGGCCAGTGGCGCTCCGTCGGCTCTTTTTTGACCGGGCTCGACTTGGGTTCTGCTTCGCCGCCTTTGGCTTCGTGAGGCAGCTCAGGAGCGCCGCCATCTCCCCACGAAGGTGCCAATGGGCCTGGGGCCGGGTTCTCCGGGGCTTTGACCGGCTCCAAAGGCTTCTCCGTGCTCCACTCCACCCTCGAACTCCGGAAGGTTTCACCGTCCTCTGCTTCGGTGGTTTCATCTCCCTCATCATCCACGGCATTCTGACGCCATTTCAGCCATTCCAAAGCCTGCTCATAAGCGGAGCGGAGGCGCTGAAATCCCTGCGGGTCCTGATCCGGCCGGTGAACCTTCAATAGCCGTGCATAGGCTTGGCGGACCTTCTTTTCATCGACCTCCTGCGGGTCAAGTTCGAGGAGCTGCCAGATGTGCCGCATGCTCAAAGCTCCTCCCGGAAGAATGGATGCATAAACCGATCCAGGCTCTCGGCGGCGACCAGAATGCTCTGCGGGTCCTGGCTACTCAGGGCCGTCTCGAAGGCATCCACCAGATCGCTCAATGAAATGCGCAGGTCGCCCGTCAGCTCGGCATAGAGTCTGTTCGCACGTTCTAGTCGGGCGCGCTGCTCCGGCATGTCACGCGGATGCGTTTTCAGCGGTTGCAACTGCCTCAGTGCCTCAGCGATTTGCTCCGAACTCAACGTGCCAGGACGCTGCTCGAATACTGCGGATACCTTTTTACCCGTCTCCATTACCGTCACCTCCACTTCCAGGATACCATTCATGTCGTAGCAGAAACGAACATCCACCTGGCCAGGAAACCTTTGTCCCGGCTTCCCCCGTAGCTCTTTGACGAGGATCTTGCCAATAAAGCGATTATCTTTCACCAGACGGCTTTCACCTTGGTAAACATTGATCGAGAGTTGGTCTTGGCTGGCATCCACCGTGCCAAATTCTTTGCTGCGGCTGCATGGCACCATCGTGTTGCGCTCAATGAGCGGCGTGAAGAATCCGTGCTCACGCTGCCCTTTGATGAATTCCCTAGAGGTCTCCACGCCTAGTGTGTGGGGGCACACATCCGTGAGGACGAGATCACGCACGGCGGCATCGCCGGCAACGAGTGCCTGCTGGATCGCAGCTCCGAGTGCCACCACGCGGTCTGGGTCCAGCGCCCTCACCGGCTTACCGTCCATCTGCTCGCTGAGGTCCTCGATCACGGCTGGCATGCGGCTCGCGCCGCCGACTAGCAACACCGCATCGATCTGCGCCGGGGTCAGCTCAGCGTCCCGCATGGCCCGGCGCACCACCGGGCGTAGCCGGGCTGAGATCGTCGCTGTGGCGTTCTTGAAATCGTCACGGGTGACCGTCACCGACTTCCCATGAAGCTGGATGAGGCCCGCCTTGTCCTGGGTCAGCGTCCTTTTCAATCGCTCCACCTGCTCCCGCCATCGCAGCCTCTCCGCGTCGGGCGGCTGCCATTGAAACTCCTTCCGCAGCCATTCATCAAACGAATCCGTGTAATCCTCCCCTCCAAGCCGACTCTCGCCGGAGGACGCTTTCACCTCCACCACGCCATCAAAGCTCTCCAGCACTGTCACATCAAAAGTCCCGCCGCCGAGATCATACACCAGCAGGGTGTTCAGCTCATCATCAGCTCTGTAGCCGTGGGCTAGCGCAGCTGCGGTGGGCTCGTTGAGCAGTCGCAGCACCTTCATGCCTGCGATGGCTGCTGCATCCACCGTCGCTTGCCGCTGCTGGTCGTGAAAATAGGCGGGCACCGTGATCACTGCCGAATCCACTTCTCTGCCCAGTCTCAGTTCCGCGATTCGCTTGAGTTCGCGAAGAACGAGCGCGGAACATTCCACCGGGGACCACTTCCTGCCGCCAAATGAATAGCTGGTCGTCATCCCCATATCCCGCTTGAAGAAGGCCCGCCCGGCATCTGGATTCGTCACCAAGCGATCTCTTGCTGCTCTTCCAACCAAGATCATGCCATCCTCAGCCACAGCGACGGCAGTGGGGATCAGGTCGTCCCCCTGCTCATTCTTGAGTGTCACAGGTTCGCCATTCTGAAGGATCGCGACGAGGCT
>JBEIGR010000608.1:0-3536 GCA_040381795.1 Verrucomicrobiaceae bacterium
CCGAGGCGGCACCGCCGAGGTAATGATTCCCAGAGCGGAAGCCATAACCGCCACCGCCGAGCAGCAGCACAATGAGAAGAATGAGGCGGATATTCATGAGAGTCAAAGTCGGGTGTTACTTCGCGGCGGCATCCACCTTGGCTTTGGCGGCTTCAGCTTCGGCATCGGCCTTTTTCTTTTCCGCATCGAGCTGGGCCTGAGCCACGTCTTTGCCGGCTTCGATGTCAGCCTTGTTCTCAGCGGCGTTCAGGTCGGCCTGCTTGGTGGCGTTTTCGGCAGCGGCGTTCACGGCACGCTTTTCGTCGTCGATGGCGGATTTGGTGGCATCCGTGCGGGCATCAATGGCGGCTTTCTCCTTGTTGCAGTTGGCGAGGAAAAGCGTGGCGAGGGCGAGGAAGGTGGTGGTGGTGAGTTTCATGGTGAGGAAATGATGCTCGTCCTGCTTTGGAAATGCCGCCATGGGGTGAAGACCCCAAATGGCTCCTCACACGATGGTGACCTGCACACTGCTCTCGATCATGCCGACGGCGATGGCATGCCGCGTGAGGCCAGCGGTGTCGTGGATGTTGAGCTTGTCCATGAGGCTCTGACGGTGCTTTTCGATGGTTTTGACGCTGATGTGCAGCTCCTGAGCGCTTTCTTTGTTCGCACGACCTTCGGCGATGAGCTGGAGCACTTCCACTTCCCGCGAAGTTAAAACGGGAGCGTCTTTGCTGGTGCGCAGCTCGCCACGATCATGCGCACGCTGGCGGGGATGCTTCCGACGTTCGGCGATGGTGGGGCTGAAGCACTTTTTTCCCAGATGCACGCGGCGAATTGCCTCTGGCAGCACATGCGCGGCGGTCTGCTTGATCAGGTAGCCTGAGGCACCCAGTGACATGACTTTCTCCACGTAGGCGTCGTCACTGTGGGCGGAGAGGATGATCACTTTGGACTGAGGTGCGTCATGGAGGATCTGGCGCGTAGCCTCCATGCCGTTGAGGTGCGGCATGGCAATGTCCATGACGATCACATCGGGATGCAGCTGGGCGGCGAGCGCGACGGCTTGACGGCCATTTTCAGCTTCGCCGATGACTTGCAAGTCAGCTTCACGCTTTAGCAAAGCGGAGAGACCCTCACGCACGATGGCGTGATCTTCGGCGAGTAAAACGGTGATCGTACTCATGGTGTCTGGATGGGGGTGGAGTTGATGGGTTTGAAGTAGAGTCCGCCTCCGTAAATGATACGGATCACAGTTCCCAACACCTGCGCGGCACAGTGTTTGACGATATAGCCGGCTGCACCTAGCGCCCTGGCCTGCTGGATATAGGCCTCATCATCGTAGGATGAGAGCACGAGCACCCTGGTGGAGTCGGGTGTGGTTTCGCGGATGCGGCTGATGGCGTCCAGTCCACTGAGCAGCGGCATCGCGAGGTCCATGACGACGACATCAGGCACGAGTTGATTGGCCAGTAGGACGGCTTGCTGACCGTTTTCGGCCTCGCCGACGATCTCCATGTCCGCCTCCATTTGCAAAAGTGCGCGCAGACCTTCGCGAACGATGCGGTGGTCTTCAGCGAGCAGGACGTTGATGCGCTTCATGGTTGTGGGAGAGTGGTAGTTTCAGTATTCCCGACAGGGATCTCCACACGCACGGTCGTGGACTGTCCGGGCGTGGAGTGGATGAAAAAGGAGCCGCCGATCATCTCCACGCGCTCCCTCATGCCGAGCAGCCCGAGGCGCGTGCTCTTGCCGGTGCCTTCGATCTCGAAGCCATGGCCGTTGTCCTTCACCTCCATGCAGATTACTTCGCCAAGCCGGCGGATGCTCACCTCTGCACGCGTGGCTGCGGCATGCCGGTCCACATTGGTGAGCGACTCCTGCGCGATCCGGTATAGCACCGTGCGCGCCTCGCTGCCGAGATTTTCCACCGCCGTGTCCGCCGTCACCTCGACCTGAATGCCGGTGCGCTTGGTGAAGTCACTGATATAGGCGTCAAGCGCTGGAATGATGCCGAGGAAATCCAGCATCGAGGGCCGCAAGTCACGCGCGAAACGGTGAACGGAATCGACGGACTCGGAGATGAGCTGTTGCGTTTCGGCAATGGCGTCATGGAGCGCGGTGGGGCTGGTGGCGGAGTGCGAATTAAGAAGTGCCAGCCGCATGTTGATGCCGGAGAGCGATTGGGCGATCACATCATGCAGCTCGCGGCTTACCCGTTTGCGCTCCTCCTCCTGCACGGACAAAAGACGCCGTGAGAGATGCCGCTGCTCTTCTTGCATTTGATGAGCCTCCACGAGCAGCGCAGCCGTGGCATGTTGGCTTTCCAGGAGTGTCTTCTCGACGACTTTCCGCCGCGTGATCTCGCGTTCCAGCCGCTTGTGCGCGGCGGTGAGCACGGCGAGTCGGCGCTGCGTTTTTTCCTCCTGCTTGCGTTCGGTGATGTCGTTGTAGAAACAAACCACGCCATGCTCTCCACCCGGCAGCGTGACGCGTTGGAGAGACCACTCATAAACTTTCTCAGCACCTGTGTCCCGCCGCTTCGCCGCGAGATCAGGTGCCTGATACGCCTCACCCGTGAGAAGAGTGTGGTGGAATTTTTCGATGATGGTATCCGCGACCTGATCGGACCAGAGGATGTGAACGATCTCCGCGAAATCCAGGCCAATCAGCGGCTGCGCATTCTCAAAATCAGGCAGCGCGGTGGGATTGATCTGCTGCATGCGGAACTGCGCGTCCACGACATAGACACCGACGGGTGCCTGCTCGATGAGGGCTGAGAAAAGGGCTTCACTATTGCGCACAATGAAATCAGCTCGCAGACGCTCGGTGATGTCTGTTTGAACGCTTACGAAGTGAGTAATCTGGCCCTTCGCATTCTTGACGGGAGAGATACTTTGCTCACAAACATAGAGCTGCCCATCCCGGCGGCGGTTCGTGATCTGGCCATTCCAGACTCGGCCTGAGGTAACGGTCTGCCAGAGGTTTTGATAAAACGCCTCATCATGTTCACCGGAGTTGAGGATGCTTGGCTTCCGACCTGCCGCCTCTGTCGAGGCATAGCCGCTTAGACGAGTGAAGGCCGGGTTGACGTATTGGATGATGCCGTTGGAAGTCGTAATGAAGATCGCACTGGCGACAGACTCCATCGCTGTGTTGGTCAACCGCAGGGCCTCCTCATTCCGTTTGCGAACGGTGATATCGCGGACGTTGCACTGGATGACAGAGTGGCCGTTTTCATCATAGAGATTGGCCACTACTTCTACCTCCTGGTGCCGCCCGGTCTCGCTTTCGAGCGGCAGGTCCTCGTAGCGCACCTGATGGTCGATTTTTAGTTTTTCAAACATCGCCTGGCTCACCGCTTCATCTTTGAGCAGGCCGATCTCGAATAGCTCCTTGCCAACCAATTCATCACGTTTGTATCCCAGCAGCGTGGTCATGAAGGGATTGGCGTCCGTGATCTTGCGTGTCTCAGGATCCAGCAGCAGTACGCCATCATGCGCAGCTTCAAAGAGGCGCCGATAGCGGACTTCGGACACACGCATCTGGTCATTCGC
>JBEIGR010000609.1:0-3526 GCA_040381795.1 Verrucomicrobiaceae bacterium
AGCTGAGGCGCTGAACGAAAAACCCGTTCCAGGATAAACGATGCTATGCCCAGCAGGAGTGGTATAATCACCAGCAACCCAAGAAGCTCCATCGAAGATGCGCGTGGATGTGGAGCCATTCGGCTCGAAAAGATTCACAGCATCAACAAAAGCGGTCAATCCTGTGGCACCTTGAACAATCTTATCGAGCGTCACATGCTCACGAATTGCGATTTGCACCGTGGTTCCGCGGATGCCACTCGGATTTATCGCTGACGCCATTGTCAAAGCAGTAGCGGAGTTACTCGCTACATCAAAGGCCAAACCCTCGTTGGCACCCGAGACAATTTCAGCATAAAATTTAGGGTAGTTTGTGGTTGGTGTTGTAAAACTGGTCGCATTATATGCTCCAACAGTCCACCCTGGTGCCGTGGTGGGAGTAATGGTTAATCCATCACTGCTGATAGAAGCCTGACCTTGGAAGACACTAGAGTTCACCAAAGTCGGAACAACCAAAGTAGTTCCGGCTGGGCAAGCCAAGCTCGAAAACCCAACAACCCCCGAAGTAGCCTGGCCGAAAGCAGCCGGGAAGGAGAGGAGGGCAGTGCCGAGAAGGGTGAGTGCGAGACGAGTTTTCATGGAGGAGAAGAGTGGGTTTCGATGAATAAATCCCCGAATTGAAGGATTTGTTACAGGATTTCGGCTGGTCTGTCGATATTTTTTTGGCGGGAGGTTTGAAACGTTCGTGTGACGGCCTGGAGACAAGAGAGGGGCGGTGGGTGTTCGCAATTATCCAAAAGAAGAAACTGGAGAAGGTAGTGAAGAGGGGCGGTAGTGGCCGGATTGCCTCTATGGCGTGGGTGTGGGGCGTGGATTTTGGAAATCAGATTTCAGATTTTTGGATTTGGGGTTAAGGGCCGGAAACATGATCGGGGATGACTACTTTGAACTGCGCTCGCGCATCGGCACGGAGCTGATGGCGCTGGGGGCAGCGGTGCGGGAGGCTGGGGAGGCCTCGCCAGGGCTGGAGGCGGGCACGATTCTGAACAATCTGCTGGCGAGCCTGAAGGAGCCTTTTGTCTTCGTGGTGGCGGGAGAGGTGAATGTGGGGAAATCAACCTTCTTGAATGCGCTTTTCGGCCAGGATTTCTCCCGGACGGGAGTGATGCCGACGACGGACAAGATTCTCTTCTTCAAACACGGCCCCGAGGTGAAGGTGACACCGATCACGCCGACGCTGGACGAGGTGCAGGCACCGGCAGACTTTCTGCGGGACTTTCACATCGTGGATACACCGGGGACGAACTCTATCGAGAACGAGCACCAGGAGATCACGGAGCGTTTCGTGCCCATCGCAGACCTGGTGATCTTCGTTTTCTCGGCGATGAATCCCTGGGGGGCCTCGGCGTGGCAGTTCCTGGAGAAGGTTCACCGGGACTGGATGCGAAACGTGGTCTTTGTGCTCCAGCAGAGCGACCTGCGCAGCCCGGAGGAGGTGCAGGTGATCACGGATTACATGCGGGAGCTGTGCCGGGGGCGCTTTGGCCGAGAGTTCCCGATCTTCCCGATCTCGGCCAAGAAGGCCTTCCTAGCTCGCAGCGGCGGGCTGGACCGGGACAAGCTGCTGGAGGAAAGCGGCTTTCTCCCGCTCGAGGCGCATCTCTCGGCGGTGGTGCGGGGGCAGCCGTCGCGGCAAAAAAAGCTCTCCGGCACGATCCAGCTCGCCCGGCAGATCCTCGATCAGCTCCGCGAACGCACCGTGGCGGTCACGCGTCTCCTGAATCGCCGCGCCTCCCTGCTCACCGAGCTGCTGAGCGAGCGAGAGATGCAGGTGGGCCGCACTTTAAAGAAGGTGCTGCCGGCCCTGGATGCCACGGAAAGGGACTACCACGAGGGCGTGCTGCGTGTGGCTGGCCTCACCAATGACCTCCTCGCCACGCGACGGGCCTTCCAGAAGCCGCCTTCGCCCGAGGACGAGCCGGAGCGCACGCAAAGCCTCGATCACCGCCTCCTCCAAGAACTGCACCAACGCACGGGAGACCGCTGGCGGCAGCTCAGCCTCATGCTGGAGGAGGATGTGCGGCAATACGACCGCTATGTGCGCTCCCAGAGCCGCCAGATCATCACGCTGCCCGATCCCCCTGCCCCGGAAGCCGAGGGCGAAAGCGAGCTACGCCGCCGTTTTTCCACGAGGATCGACTCCGCGCTGCGTCGCTTCGTGCTGGCTCTGAAGCTTGACGAGGATGTGGAGCCGGGCCTGCTCCGTGCCCGGCAAACCGCCCGGTGGCTGCCTCGGCTAGCTCTGGGCGTGCTGCTCGTGACGATCCTCACGGCTTGGCTGGGCGGATGGAAAAACTGGGACGATCTGCTGCCAGCCCTGATCGTTCTCGGCTCCGGGCTGATGCTGATCGGCGTGGTCTATCTGATCACGCAGATGCGCCTCGCGGCCGCCCGCAACGCGATCCTCGATAAGCTGGAGGAATCCACCGCCACGCTCCGCGAGATGCTTTCGGAGCAGCTCAAGGAAGAGGTCACGCACGCCTTTACGAAGTCCCGCGAGACGCTAGAGCCGCTCCAAGCTGCCGCATTGCAAACGGAGCAGGATGGTGCCCTTCGTTTGGAACGCCTGCGCCGACTGGGTGAGTCGTTTGAAGGGCTGGAGAAGCAGGTGGCGGCGTGATTTTGGACTTCGCCTCACCTCACATAAATGAACTCGCTGCTCATCAGCAGCGTTTGCGCGAGGAGTGCCCAGGCTTGCTGCTCGCGTTTGGCGGGATCGGCTTCGGTGGAGGCGAGCATGCCATCGGCGGCGGTGAGGAAATCGCGGCAGCGGCGGAAATCGGCTTCGGTGGCTTCGCGGGCGTAGGCGAGTACGCAGGCAGCACGAATGCGGGCTTCGATATCCTTCTGAGTGAGCAGGCGCTTCGCCAAGGCCTCGGCGGCCGTTTGCGAGAGATCGCTGTTCATGAGCAAGAGGGCCTGCGGGGAGACGACGCTGCTTTCACGGCGGCCGGTCGAGGTGGCGGGATCGGGATAATCGAACTGCTGGAAGAGGTCGTAGAGGTTGTTGCGAATGACCGGCAGATAAAGGGCGCGGCGGGTGCTGCCGTAGGTGGTGAGGTCCTTCGAGGTATGGTTGAACACAAACTCGCGATTGCGGCGCGGGATCGTTTTGCCGCCGGTGGCCGTATCGAGCGTGCCGGCGACATGCAGCAAGGCATCGCGGATCTCCTCGGCCTCCAGACGACGCACAGGAAAGTGCCACAGGAGCTGATTTTCGGGATCGGCATCTGGCGTGTGACGCACCTCGCTGCTTTGCAGGTAGGTCTTCGAGGTCAAAATGAGACGATGCATCGCTTTGACGCTCCAGCCCTTGTCCGTGAACCAACGGGCGAGGTAATCGAGAAGCTCGGGGTGAGCGGGTTTTTGACCAAGGAGGCCAAAGTTATCGACGGAGGAGACGATGCCTTGATTGAAGTGCCAGGTCCAGAGGCGGTTCACCGTCACGCGGGAGGTCAGCGGATGCTCAGGGCTGGCCAGCCAGCGG
>JBEIGR010000610.1:0-3508 GCA_040381795.1 Verrucomicrobiaceae bacterium
AAAAGCCTGTTTGGCTCGAAATGAAGCGCTAAATACAAGGGAGCCGGAGGTGTCTCTTGGTTTTGGAGACTTTTGGCACCTCACTCATGGTAGAAATGAGAAAAACCGTATCTGATGCAAATAAGAGAAGGAATCAGCCGACGGTGGAGACCTAGATGACAAGGCTTCAGGCTTGGGAAGGGCTCTTTGGACCGATCAGCGACATCGTTTCAGTCGGTCGATGCTCCTGCCTTGGGATCTACCTAGCTGGGCTGGAAGTCGTCATCAGAGTGAAGCGCAACACCGGCGCAGTGAGCCGCAAGCGTAACCAGCCGTTGTTCATTCATCTAGGCGATGCCGTGAGCGTGTGCGCCACCGTGCGATTGAGAATTATCCAACCCGTGTTGTCGTACCAAGGCTCCGCCATGCTTTTCGTCCGTTCTTTGTTTTTTGCGTTCTTGTCCAGCTCAGCCTTCGAGGGCCTGCTGCCGTCGAATCAGCCCTACATCCTCACCAATAGCGTCGTGGAAGGTCAGGCGGAGAATTACCACGCGAAGTCGCCCTCTGGTTCCTCGGTGGGCTGGCGGGAGATTCCCATGAATGCGGTGGGGCCCTCCGGCGTGACCTTTGAAAATGCCACGGGCGCGGGAAACCTCGCCATGCAGGTGCCGGACATCACGGGATCGAGGTCAGTAGGCTACGCCTCAGGCCCCAGCATCGACTACGCCGTCTTTTTTGCCGCACCGGGCACCTACCGGCTCTATTTGCGCTGGGATGGTTAGGATGGGGCCTCGGATTCGATCTACGCGGGCTTCGTGGAACTGGCGGATGGTGCAGGTCCAAACGCCAATTACTGGGTCGATACGGGCCACCAGACCTCTGATTTCGGCCAGCAGGACTGGGATGGCAGTGGCGAGGCTAAAGCGAATACTGGCAGTGCGGCGCAGAATGCGATGACATTTATGATTTCCGTCAGCGGCACCTACACGCTGCGAGGGGGTGCCCGCGAGGATGGTGTCGCGTTGGATAGCTTCCGTATCGATCCCAATCCCGTCGCGGGGACAGGCCAAAGCGCCATCTTTGGCCAGGATAGCTTAAATTACGTCAACGGTGCTATCGCTGGGCGCAGCGGCGGCATGAATAGGGACTTTGATAACACCACAAACAACGATGCCTTCATCGGTCACACCCGCTGGAAGCCAGCGACGTGGGATGCCGTGTTTGGCACGCCGACGATCATCAGCAATGCCCTCGTCACTCAAGACTCCGCTGCGAAACACGAGCACAACGCCAGCGAGGTCGATGGCGTCTTCAATCCACTCGGCAGCACCCGTCACCAGACGGCCTACTACCGCGTGAAGATGACCCGCACGGCGGGTACGACGTGGAGCGGCCTGAGCGTGTATGATTTCAACAACGAACGCATCTTCTTCGGCGTGCAGGACGCGCCGAATCCCAGCCGCGGCGTGCGTAATTCATCATCGGCGAAGGAGGTGTCACCTACACGGTCGTGCCCGTCGTGGGAGGCGCTGCCTACACGCTGGTGGCGAAGCTGGACTTCCAGAATGATCGCCTCTCTTTCTGGATCAATCCCGACCTCAATCAGCCGGAAGGCGCGCTGAATGCCACCCGCACCTCCACGGGTGACAATTGGATGTCCGCCATGCGTCTCGGCAGCGGCGGCAGTGCGCCGACGACTTGCGATGACGTGGCCGTTGGCTCAAGCTGGGTCGCGATGCAGCGTGCCTATCCCGTGAACACGAGACGCCGGAGGCCGATTGCACCTTCAGCGCCACCTCCAACTACAAAGTCGTCCATTACCGCTTCGAAATGCAGCGCAGCGCGGACAACGTCTCCTGGAGCGGCCTCAGCCTCTACGACGGCAAAAACGAGCGCCTCATGTTTGGCGTGCCCTTAATCCCACGCGCAGTCGCCGTGAGCTTGGCATTCACAATCTGGGTGCCAATCAGAGGAATGACACCGGCCTGGAGCCTGTGGCGGGCACGAAGTATGTGATCATCACCAAAGTCGAATACACGACGATCATGGGTAAACCCGAACCTCGCCAGCAGCGCACCCGTGACACCGAATGCCGCCATGGGCTCCACGAATGCTCACTGCGCCATCCGCTTCGACTCCGGTGGCGATTCGCCGACGTATTGGGACAAACATGGCGAGTCTGCGCCGGTCACGGTGACTTACACCTTCACCTCCGCGCTGCGCATCGCGAATGAAACCAGCACCGTGCCGTTGCTGCCGCCGACGACGGGCCTTGCGGTGGTCGATTCGACCCCGGGACTGAATATAACCGCGCCGAGCTGCATGACGCATGTGCCCGGCAGCACGAACAAAGTGCTCGTTGGCCAGCGCAACGGTCAGATCTGGCTCATCGACAACATCCGTAGCGCGACGCCGAACCGCACGCTCTTCATGACCCTGCCCGCCTATGATGGTGGTAATGAAATGGGCCTCAAAGGCATCGCGTTGCATCCGCAGTTCGCCACGAGCCGGCAGTTCTTCATCACTTACAATCTGCGCATCTCGAATGCCGCCGGTGGCACCCGCACCTTCACCGCACTTGTCGACGGCCCCATGCGCTACTTCCGCCTGAAGATGGAGGAGGAGTAAAGCCGTGATGCGGGCACTCCTGACCGCACCTCAGGTGCTATGCGCAGCGAGGCTCCAGCACCGCGTGATGATTCATCGCGGCTTTGACGAAGCCGTGGAAGAGCGGATGCGGGTGATTCGGCTTGCTGAGGAACTCAGGATGGAATTGGCAGGCGACGAAATATGGATGTGAGGGCAGTTCGATGATCTCGGCGAGGTCCCCTTTGGGGCTGTTGCCGGAGATGAGCATGCCTTTCTCTTCCATCATCACTTTGTAGTCGCTGTTGAACTCAAAGCGGTGGCGATGGCGCTCGGTGATGGTGGCGCTGTGATAGAGTTCGTAGGCCTTGCTACCGGGCACGAGATCGGTGACCCAGGAGCCGAGGCGCATGGTGCCGCCGAGCTGCTTGACCTTCTTCTGCTCCTCCATGAGGCTGATGACGGGATGCGGTGTAGCTTTGTCGAACTCCGTGCTGGTGGCTCCTTTGAGGCCGCAGACGTTGCGGGCGAATTCGATGACGGCGATCTGCATGCCGAGGCAGATGCCAAAGTAAGGCACGCCGCTTTCGCGGGCATATTTGGCGGCGGCGATCTTGCCTTCCGTGCCGCGATCGCCAAAGCCACCAGGGATGAGGATGCCCTGGAGGCCGGTGAGATATAGCTCAGCGCCAGCCTTCTCGATGCTCTCGGCATCGACGCGGACGATCTCGACCTTGCAATCGTGGGCTGCACCGGAGTGGGTGAGGGCTTCGTAGATGGATTTGTAGGCGTCTTGAAGCTCGATGTATTTCCCGACGACGCCGATGCGGACGTGGTGCGTGGGGTGAATGACGCGTTGCACAAAGCTGCGCCAGCGGGTGAGGTCCGGCTCGGGCGTCTGGAGTTCGAGCAGCTTGCACACGAGGCTGTCCAGGCGCTCCTC
>JBEIGR010000611.1:0-3507 GCA_040381795.1 Verrucomicrobiaceae bacterium
GGATACCGGCCCCGCCAAGGACGATCCCTCCGTCCCGAAGGATCGCGACACCATCCTGCGCATCCAGATTTTCCTGGATAAAAATCTCTTCGGCCCAGGCAAGCTCGATGGAGCACTCGGCGAGTTCACCTACAAGGCGGTAGTGAACTACAACTTCGCTCATGGTCACAGTGACCTCTACGACTGGACGCCTGTCCAGGCCGCGGCCGAGAAGGAGGTGCCGGTGATCTTTGCCGCCTTCAAAGTGCGGGCCGATCTGATGAAATTCATCAACAAGGACCTCCCGGAAGATCCGGCGAAGCAGGCCGAGTTCCCCTACATGGCCTATCGCAGCCTCTCCGAACTCGTGGCGGAGCGTTTTCACACGGACGAGACCTTTCTCGCCAAGATGAATCCCGGCAAAAACATCGACACGATGAAGGCGGGTGATGTGATCGTGGTGCCGAACGTGCGTTCCTTCCGCGTCGAGGAGGTCAAGCCGATGCAGTCTTTCAAAGAGGACAAGACGCTCAGCTCCCACACCATCGTGGTCGACACCACCGAACGAATGGCGGCGGTGTACTCCTCCGATGAAATGATGGTGGCCGCTTTTCCCATCACGCCGGGGAAGCCGCAGTTCATCCCCGTCGGCACCTGGAAAGTGCAGAGCATGATGACGACGCCCAGCTTTCGCTACGACAAGCAATTCCTCGAAGAAGGCGTGCGAGGCGAGGAGGCCTACCAGCTCCCCCCGGGACCAAACAGCCCCATCGGCATCATCTGGTGCGGCCTGAGCAAAAGCGGCATCGGGCTGCACGGCACCGCCCTCCCGCGCACCATCGGTCGCACCCGCAGCGCCGGATGCGTGCGACTGGCCAACTGGGATGCCATTCGTCTTCCTTCACTCATCCGGCCAGGAACGAAGGTTATTGTGCGTTAATCTCCTGCCATGCCACGCATCCTCATCGCCGGGCTTTTTCACGAGACACACACCTTCCTCGACGGACTGACGACCCTTTCGGATTTTCAGGTTCGGCGTGGCGAGGAGATGCTGGCCTGCCGCGGCGATGCCTCGCCTCTCGGAGGCGTGTTGGAGCTTGCGGGGGTGCTTGGTTGGGAGGTCGTTCCTGCCGCGGATTATCGTGCACAGCCATCCGCCACGGTGGCTGATGAGGTCGTGGAAGCCTTCTGGCAGGATTTTGGACCGCTGGCACTGGGCGGGGAGTACGATGCCATCTATCTGGTTCTGCACGGTGCCATGGCATCGCAAACCCACCGAAGCGTGGAGGAAGAGATCTTTCGCCGGCTTTGGGACACCATCCACAAGAAGAAACCACTCATCTTTGGTGTGCTCGACCTGCATGCCAATCTCTCTCCCCTCACCGCCGCCATGGCCACCTGCCTCGTTGGCTATCGGGAGAACCCACATACCGATGCGCGAGACGCGGCCGTGCGGGCGGCCACACTCCTGCAGCGCAGCCTCACCTCGGGCGTCAGGCCCCGCATGCATCTGCGGCATCCCGGCCTCATCTGGCCCCCCACCGGCACCGGCACCGCCTGTGATCCCATGAAGTCGCTTGAGGCTTTTGCCCGCGAGTTGGAAGAAAAAGAACGTGACATCTGGGATGTCAGCATCTTTGCCGGCTTCTCCTTCGCTGATACCCCGCACTGTGGCGTGAGCCTGGCCATCACCTCAACAGGCGAAAACGGGCGCTGGCAAAACTGGCTGAATCAACTCGAACAAAAAGCATGCAGTCTAAACCACCTCGGCCTCGTCACCGATCCTCCAGCCGATGAGGTGCTCGCCAAGCTCTCGCCGTTGCCTGAAGGCCTCACCGTGCTCGTCGAGCCTTCCGACAACATCGGCGGCGGGGCACCCGGCGATGGCACCGGCCTTTTGCGTGCTCTTCTGCGCCATCGCATCGAAAATGCCGCCATCTGCCTCGCCGATGCGGAGGCCGTGCGTTCCTTGGAGGCCGGTGAACGTCGCATCCGCCTCGGTGGCAAAGGTTCGCGACTCGATGAAGGCCCCGTGGAACTCGATGTCGAGTTGATCGCGCTCAACGACGGCCGTTTTCAGCTCGAAGATAAGAACAGCCACCTCGCCAGCATGTGCGGCGATGCCTTCGACATGGGCCGTTGCGCCGTCGTCAAACACGCGGGCATCACCATCCTCATCACCAGTGTCAAAACGCCACCCTTCGACCTCGGCCAATGGCACAGCCAGGGCATCGAGATCGAGAAGATGAGCGTCGTCGCCGTCAAAGCCGCCGTGGCCCATCGCCGCGCCTACGACAAGATCGCCGCCCGCATGCTCTGGGTCGATACCCCCGGCCCGTGCAGCAGCAATCTGGCCTCGCTCCCCTATCGACACGCCAAACTGTCGCGATAATCACGGCAGCTTCTTTGCTTCCGACACAGCTTGGTCGAGCACCTGGTTCGTTCTGACGGTCCACTTTTCCTCCATCGGCGTGTCCCTGAGCAGCTTGCGCACCATCTGCTCATCCAGCCGCTTCGTCGCCGGCAGGAAGGCCAGCAACCTCACATCCTTCGGCCGCCCCGCAAACAGCTTCGCCACCGCCATGTCATGCGGATCAAGTGCAAACACCCTCGGGCAGCCCTCCAGTGGCACCAGCCTGTCCCGGAAGTCAGGCGGAAAGCAGTCAAAGGCGGCGGGAGAAATAATATCGGCGTAATACCCAAAGTGATCGTAGAACAGGCTTTCTTTGCCCACCGCATTGTTCAGCGCTTTGCCGAGGCTCTGCTCCCAAGGTTCAAAGATGAGGTCCGCGTCCTTGGTCTGCTGGTAAAGGTCACACTCGACACCAAGCTCTGGGTAGGTGGCAAAGACGGACGCAGAACCGAACACGACAATCGTCGATTCGGGTGCCAGCGCCGCAGCCGATCTCGCGAGATGCCTCAGTGCCTCGACGCGCATATAAACTGACGTTTTTCAGAGGGCGACAGAACACCAGGAAAAGGATCAAAGCCTTTGAAGAAGCGGCTTTCCTCATCATCAGCACGCAGCACGCCCACTAGTTTCAGGAGTCCGTCGCGGGTTTGTGAAGCAGCCTCGATCAACCCTTCCCATCTAGCCAATTGCTCCAAACCCCAAGTGCCGCGCTTCTTCCAGCGGGAGATGGTTTCGAGCGGAATGTCCAGCAGCGCTGGCTCACGCTCAAACTTGTCTGCCAGGTAGCAGAAGTAAGCATGTTCCAGCTTGTCGCCGGTATCGTCGTGCTCTTTGAACATGGGGCGGATTGTAAGCGGAGGCTCCGGGACTGCCAAGGAACAGTTTTTGGCCCTCACCCGATGATCTCCTTGATCGGATGCTGCCTTTCCACGCCGGTGAGCCGCGCATCAAGGCCCTGGAACTTGTAGCTCAGGCGCTCGTGGTCGATGCCGCACTGGTGGAGGATCGTGGCGTTGATGTCGTTGAGGTGGGCGGGGTCGGTGGCGATGTTGTAGCTAAAGTCATCGCTCTCGCCGTAGGTGGTGCCGCCTTTGATGCCGCCGCCGGCCATCCAC
>JBEIGR010000612.1:0-3490 GCA_040381795.1 Verrucomicrobiaceae bacterium
AGTGAACGCGCTGATCTCCCCGGACGAACTGCGGAAGCAATTCCTCGCCCACGAGAAGCTGGTGCGGGCGCTCTATCAAGCCGTGAAGCCGGACAAGGCAGCGATTGAGTTCGCCCCGATGTGCTCGCTGCTCGCCACGCTGGCGGAGACGATCAAGACGCAGACTGGCGAGAGCGAAACGCCCGACATCACGCCGATCATGGGCAAGCTGAACGACCTGCTCGACGAGTCCATTGGTGCAGAAGGTTTCACCATTGCCGAAGGCCAGGCCGGAGCGCGGCATGGCGTGATCGACCTGAGCAAGATCAACTTCGAAGCGCTGGCGAAGAAATTTAAAGAATCCAAGCAGAAGAACCTCGACATCGAGAAGCTGAAAGCCGCCATCCGCACCACGCTCGACAAGATCGTCCACATGCACCGCGCCCTGCGGACGGACTACCAGCAGAAGTTCGAGGCACTCATCGCTGACTACAACGCCGGAAGCCTGAACATCGACCAACTCTTCGCCGCCCTGCTGGAGCAGAGCCGGAAACTGAGCGAGGAACAGACTCGCCATGTGCGGGAGAACCTTTTGCCGAGCGAACTCGTCATCTTCGGCATCCTCACCCGACCTGCGCCTGAAATGAGCGAAGCCGAGCGTGACGAGGTCAAGAAAGTGGCGAAGCAACTGCTCGCCAAGGTGCAGGGGCTGCTAGGCACGATGTGGAAAGGCACCCAACAAGGTCGCTCTAAGGTCGAAGACGTGATCAAGGACACCCTCGACGATGGTTTGCCCCGCGCCTACGACAAGCCGCTCTACGAAGCGAAGGTGGAAGCCGTGTTTGAGCACTTCTATGAGACAGCGGCGTGAGGTGGAAACTCAGGCAGGCCGCA
The DNA here is from genome assembly GCA_040381795.1 of Verrucomicrobiaceae bacterium. Taxonomy (GTDB): domain Bacteria; phylum Verrucomicrobiota; class Verrucomicrobiia; order Verrucomicrobiales; family Verrucomicrobiaceae; genus Prosthecobacter. Next base: position 874 of record JBEIGR010000612.1, read on the forward strand.
GCCCTCGGGCACTTCAAAACAACCCGGCACGCCTCAACCGCTTCGCCAGCGCGTGCTCAGTGCGAAGGTGGAAGACTGGGAGAGCGGCGAAGCCGCGAGACTCATCGGCTCCTCTTCTCCAAGTCTGCCATCCGGGCCGCGAGCTTGAGGCGGTCGGCCCATCAACCAGGATGGCCTCAACCACACCTCAGCCGAGGCCCACGGCATCACGCACTCGGGCGAGCGTCTTGCGAGCCACGGCACGAGCTTTCTCGGCCCCTTCGGCGAGGACACGATCGACGTAAGCCGGATCGGCGGTGATGGCGGCGCGTTTCTCGCGGAAGGGGGCGAAGAAATCACTCGTGGCTTGGAGGAGGCGCTTTTTGAAGTCGCCGTAGCCGACGCCGCCGTTCAGGTGATCGCTCACCATTCGATCGTAGTCGGCGGGAGAGGCGACGAGTTTATACAAAGCGAGGATGGACGAGCCTTCGATGGCTTTGGGGGCCTCGACGGGCGTGCTGTCCGTCTTGATGCCCATGATCTTCTTTTTGAGCGCAGCAGGCTCTTCGAAGAGCTGGATGGTGTTGTCGTAGCTTTTGCTCATCTTCTGCCCATCGAGTCCGGGGACGACGGCGGTGTCCTCGCGGATGCGGGGCAAAGGAAGCTTCAGGAGACCTTCGCCAAAGGTCTCGTTCATCTTGATGGCAATGTCGCGGGTGACCTCGACATGCTGTTTTTGATCTTTGCCGACGGGAACGACATCGGCGTCATATATCAGGATGTCCGCCGCCATGAGCACGGGATAGGCGAAGAGGCCGTGGGAGGGCTTGATGCCATTGGCGACCTTGTCTTTGTAGCTGTGGCAGCGCTCCAGCAGGCCCATCGGGGTGACGGTGGAGAGGATCCAAGACAGCTCGCAATGCTCCGGGACATCGCTTTGACGGAAAAAGACGCTCTTCGCCGGATCGAGGCCGCAGGCCAGGAAGTCGATGGCGAGATCTCGCACATGCGAGCGGAGCAGCTTCCCATCATGGATGGACGTGAGGGAATGGTAGTCGGCGATGAAATAATACGCCTCACCTTCCTCCTGGAGGTGCAGAGCGGCCTGCATCATGCCGAAGTAGTTGCCGATGTGGAGTCTGCCGCTGGGTTGGAGGCCGGAAAGGATGCGCATAAGGGAGTAGAAAAGGGATCAGGAAGCCGATTCACACTTCAACAATCAGCAATCCTTGTTCGTCAATCGTCAATCCAAAGGATCGCAGCAACACGGACGACGGATTACTCGATTGCTGAATGCCGATTGCTGATTTTTGAAGTGGGGAGCAGCGGAGGGCCGGAAGGAACATCGAACGTTCAACATTGAACATTGAAGGACCGAGAACTGCCCACCGCCAACTGTTTGCCACCCACCGACCTCAGTTGATCGGCTTGATGAACAGATCCTTGTAATACACGACGCTCTTCGGGTCGTGAGCCTGGATGGCCATGGTGCCTTCGGTGAGCTTGCGGCCCGGCATGCCCTTCAGGGCGGTGGCGGGGTCCCAGCCTTCCGGCTCGGTCCAGTCGGTGGTGACTTGGCCATTGATGGAGATGGTGATGTGCTTGCCTTCGACCTTGATGCTGTAGTCGAACCACTCGCCATCGCCCACGGGAGCGGTGTTGAGCACATCTTTGACGGCGTAGAGGCCACCGGTCTTCTTGGGGTCCTTGTGAGCGGTGCTGTTCACCTGGCACTCGTAGCCTTTTTCCGGCCAGCCCTTGTCTTGGTAGGCGGTGTGGATGTAGAGGCCGGAATTGCTGCCTTCCATGTGCTTCACCTTGGCCTTGAACTCAAAGCTGGTGAATTTGGCCTCGCCAGTGGGGCCAGTGTAGAAAAGGTGGGCGCGGCCATTGCTGACCTTGAGGGCACCATCTTCGACGGCAAAGCTGCCGGGCGTTTCTTCGTTGGATTTCCAGCCGGTGAGGTCCTTGCCGTTGAACATGGAGGTCCAGCCGTCGTTATCAGCGGCGGAGGAGACGAGGGTGAGGGCCGCGAAGGCCGCGAGGGTGAGTTGCTTGAGCATGGTTAAGGGGCCGCTTTTAACGCGAGGCCGCCAGCGTGTCTAGCAGTCCAAAACCTGATTTGCACCCGCTGGACGGCACGCTAAGGAACGCGCCCCATGAAAATCCTCGTCACAGGCAAAGGCGGCCGCGAGCACGCTCTCCTCACTGCTCTCAGCGAATCGCCGCAGAAGCACGAACTCTTCGCGTATCCCGGCAGCGATGCCATTGCCACTTTGGCGACTCGTGTGGACGTACCCGGCCTGCCAGAGCTGATCGCCTGGATGAAGGCGAACGCCATCGACCTCTGCGTCGCGGGCGAAGAGGCCCTGCTCGTCAAAGACGCCGGTCTTTCCAATCTCTGCGCCGAGGCAGGCATCCCGTGCTGGGGACCACGCAAAGAGATCGCCCAGCTCGAAGCCTCGAAGGGCTTTGCGAAGCTGTTTTTGCAGCGTCACGGCATTCCCACGGCGGGTTTCACCCTTTGCACGACGGCGGCCGAAGCCAAAGCCGCCCTCACCGAGGTGCCCATCGTGCTGAAATTCGACGGCTTGGCCGCTGGCAAGGGCGTGGCCGTTTGCACGACCAAGGAAGAGGC
>JBEIGR010000613.1:0-3474 GCA_040381795.1 Verrucomicrobiaceae bacterium
AAAGGTCACCTATCGCCCGATCCACCGAATCAGCTCCTCGTGAGCCAGAGCGCCGCCTTCACCGGCCGCGTGCGGAAGAAAAGGCACTCTAGATACCCACATGTCATCCCCCGTACTCGTCGAACTCGTCGAAGCTGGCGTCCATTTCGGACATCAGACCAAGCGCTGGAACCCTAAGATGAAGAAATTCATCATGGGCACCAAAAACAACATCCACATCCTCAACATCGAGGAGACCGTCAATCAGATCGACAAAGCCGCCGATTTCCTCAGCGAACTCGCCCGCAAGTCCAAGAAGATCCTCTTCGTCGGTTGCAAACGTCAGGCCCAGGAAGCCGTCAAGCAGGCGGCTGAAGCTTGCCACCAGTTCTATGTGAACCACCGCTGGCTTGGCGGCACGCTCACGAACAATGAGACCCTCCGCAAGTCCATCGCCCGCCTGAACTACCTCGAAGACATCGAGAAGAAGCCTGAGTTCAAGCAGATGTCCAAGAAGGAGCTTGCCTCCCTCAACCGCGAGCGCATCAAGCTGGAGCGCAACCTCCGCGGCATCCGCCACATGGATAAGCTCCCTGACGCCGTTGTCATCGTGGACGCTGCCCGTGAGCACATCGCCGTCTCCGAGTCCCGCCGCCTCAAGATCCCGATCGTGGCCCTCGTGGACACGAATGCCGATCCCTCCGTCATCAATTACCCCATCGCCGCCAACGACGACGCCATCCGCTCCATCCGCATCATCCTGCAGAAGCTGATCGACCCCGTCATCGTCGCCACGGCCGAGATGAAGAAATAAGAAACCCTCGTCCCCAACCCCAGACCGATCATGGCCGAAGAAATCTCCGCGAAAATCGTCATGGCCCTGCGTGAAAAGACCAACGCAGGCATGATGGATTGCAAAAAAGCCCTCAAGGAAGCCGAAGGCGACCTCGAAAAGGCCGAAACCATCCTCCGCAAGAAAGGCATCACCAAGGCCGAGACCAAAGGTGACCGCCAGACCAAGGAAGGCATTATCTCCTCCTACATCCACATGGCAGGCCGCATCGGCGTGCTCATCGAAGTGAACTGCGAAACCGACTTCGTTGCCCGCAACGAAATCTTCCAGGCCTTCGTGAAGGACATCTCCCTCCAAATCGCCGCTTCCAATCCGAAGTTCATCGGTCGTGAGGAAATCCCCGCCGATCTCATCACCAAGGAGCGCGAAATCGCCGCCGAGCAGGTCAAGGGCAAGCCCGAGGCCATCGTCGAAAAGATCGTGCAGGGCAAGATCGATAAGATCTTCGCCGAGCAATGCCTCCTCGAGCAGGCCTTCATCAAGAACGCCGACATCACCATCGGCGACTTCGTGAAGAGCAAAATCGCCGAACTCGGCGAAAACCTCGTCGTGCGTCGCTTCGTGCGTTACGCCGTCGGCGAGGACATCTAAGAGCTGCGCAGCCAGAAATCACACAAGAAGGGCGGATCATCACGATCCGCCCTTTTTGCGCCGGGAAATGACGGTTGCGGGTTTGGGGGCGGTCGTGCATGATTCTGGCTTTATGACTGCCGAAGAAAAAATCCTCGCCTTGCCGAAGCCGTTGAAAAACCGCCGCAAACCACGCGAAGTCGTCATCGAGGGCGTTCGGGTAACCTTGTACCCGCATCCTTTGAGAAGCAGACTGCCGATGGCTCGTGTTCGCAAGGCAATGCGTCAAATCATCGCTGAAGAACAGCTTGAGGAAGCCAAGGCACCAGCCAAAAAGCCGCTGTCAAAGGCAGAAGCCGCAAAAGCCGCGAAAGCCCAAGCCGAATACAAATCTGAGGTGAGGAAGATTCGAGAAGTGATTAAGCGGCAAGAGAAAATGCAAAAACGCCTCAGGGCCATCGCCCAGGAAAGCCAAACCAGACATGCGAAATATGCGCGTGCCTGACGACAGCGAGCCTGAGTATGACCGACAAGTCTTCATCAATTGCCCTTTTGATGATGCCTATTGGCCCATCTTTCAGGCCATTAGTTTTACGATTCATGCCTGCGACTTTGTTCCGCGATGCGGCTTGGAGGCCAGCGACGCTACTGAGGAGCGTCTCGCTAAAATCATCCGTATTATTGATGAATGCCGTCTAGGTATTCACGACATTTCCAGGAAGACTGGCGAGGGGACCGGAAACTTTGCCCGCTTCAACATGCCTTATGAGATGGGTTTGTTTCAAGGGGCTGCGTCTTTCGGAAGTCGGCCCAAGTCCATGTTGATCCTGGAGTCTCACCCTTTCGATTACCGTCGTTTCCTCTCAGACATCAGCGGCAGGGACATTTTTCACCACGGAAATGAGCCACATAGAATCATTTCAGGAGTCCGTGAATGGCTGCATGCCCAGCCAATTGTGAAAAAAATGCTAGGTGGCCAGGGCATCCTTCTCAAATTCCAACGTTTCCACCGTCAATTGCCCAAGTTGCTTCATGCAGCCAAACTTCACCCTTTTGAAATCAAGTTCCCACACTTCCTAAATTGGTCGGAATTAGTTCAAGACTGGTTCGATGCTAATCGACGAGGCACCCCTTAAGCATGCCCGCCAACCGCTTCTACAACTCCTTCGACACCGCCACGCTTCACGAGCGGAAAGTCTTCGACGGCGAATACCGCAGCGCATTCCAGATCGACCGCGACCGCATCATCCACAGCAGTGCCTTCCGCCGTTTGCAGAGCAAAACGCAGGTCTTCCTCTCCGGTGAATACGACTTCTACCGCACGCGGCTCACCCACAGCATCGAGGTCGCCCAAATCGGCCGCAGCATCTGCGGTTGGCTCCGCCAGCAGCGCGACATCCTCGACGATGAGTGCTTCATCGACCCCGATCTCGTCGAAAGCGCCTGCCTCAGCCACGATCTCGGCCATCCGCCCTTTGGCCACGCCGGCGAGCGCACCCTGCACCGCCTCATGGAGCCCTACGGCGGCTTTGAAGGCAATGCCCAGACCCTTCGCATCCTCACGCAGACGCTTTTCAGCGAAGGCCGCGCCGGCATGAATCCTTCGCGAGCTCTGCTCGACGGCGTCCTCAAATACAAAACCCTCTTCACCGAGCGTCCCGCCGGCAAAACCAACCACTACCTCTACGACGACCAGGAAACGTGGCTCGACTTCGCCATGGGCCACCAGGCCTTCCCCGTCGAACTCACGCCCGGCAAGCCGCGCAACGGCTTCAAGAGCATCGAATGCCAGATCATGGACTGGGCCGACGACACCGCCTACTCGCTCAATGACCTCGCCGATGGCATCCGCGCCGGATTCATCAATGTGACCAGTTTGGAGCACTGGGCCGCCAAACAGCCGCTCGACGCCACCCAGAGCGAGCAAGTCACCTTCCTCTGCAAAGCCATCCGCGAAGACCGCGTCGAAGGCCGCCTCAACCGCCTCATTGGCGACTGCATCCGCGCCACCAAGCTCGTCCCCACCGCCAACTTCCTTAGCGCCAGCACTAAGCGTCATCAGTTCGAGCTTC
>JBEIGR010000614.1:0-3470 GCA_040381795.1 Verrucomicrobiaceae bacterium
GCGTCACTCGATGCGGTCATCAATGTGGAGGCCTCTCACTGCTACCCGGATTTCCCCGGCTTCTTGGCGGAGGTGGCTCGGGTGCTGCGGCCGGGCGGGCACTTTCTGTATGCGGATTTTCGCTTTGAACCCGACTTCCAAGCTTGGGAGACGGCCATCGCCGACTCGACGATGCACATTGTGCAGACGAGAGTCATCAATGCCGAGGTGCTGCGTGGCATGGAGATGAATGCGCAGCGTAGTCAGGCGCTGATCGTGCAGCGGCTACCGGGCTTTTTGCATTCACTGGGGCGTGACTTTGCCGGCATCCCCGGCTCTCGCGTGTATGAGGCGCTACGCGGGGGTGAGTTATCGTATCGTTCGTGGTGCTTCCGCCGGGAGTGAAATCTCCTCTGGCATGCGGTGGTCTCCGGCGCTAGGCAGCAGCTCATGAAATTGCAACAAGGCCAGATGTGGAAGAAGGGTAATGACTATGTGCGAATCGTGCATTGGGAGCGGCTGGCCATCGAGTACAAGCTAATGGAAGGCACACCGAATCGCCGTGGAAAGGTTTACCGGGTCACGAAGAAGGAATTCTGCCGGATGTTGCAGGGCGCGGAACTTCTTGAGAATGCGCCTGCGGAGGACGCTGAGGCAGAGGATGAGGAAGAACCGGTGGCTGTGGAAGAACCGGTAGCGGCTGCTGAAAACGAGGCATGCACAGGTTGAAAACCTGTTCCACTTTCTTGGTGAATTGAGGCGGGCATTTCTGCCCGCCCCGAAGCCTCGGCGGGAATAAAATCCCGCCCTCCTCAATGCTGACTACACCTGCTGCGGCACTTCGTAGCCTTTGCGATACTCACGGGTGAGCAGGGCGAGGGCTTCGGGGGTGGCGTTGGGGCCGGTGAAGGTTTCCTTCTCGGCATCGATCTCGAGCATGGGGCCGATCTGGATGTCGAGCGTGGAGGCATCGAGTTCGTTGCTCTTGAGGTGCTCGTGGAAGTCACCAATGACGTCATTCCAAGGCTGGAAGTCCTTCACGGCGGCCTCGGCCTGCTCACGGACGTATTTCTGCCCGAGGCGATAGGAGATATTGGCGAGATGGCACCAGGCGCTGGAGAAATGGATATCCTCGACCTCGGCTTTGAGATCGCTCGATTTGCGACTGCGGATGGCGTCAATGAAATTGGCCGCGTGGGTCTTTCCCCCATCGCCTTTGAAGGTGTGGACCTTCTTGCCTTCGGCATCAAAGACGGAGCCACCGCCTCGGCTGCCGGTGTAGTAACCGTTTTCGCATTCCACGATGAGGAAGGCACCGGTGCGGCGGCGGCGATACACGTCCGGGGCGTTCACGCCCTTCATGCGGGGGAGATTGTGGAAATCGACGATCACGGGGATGTCGCCCGTGTCCATGTAGGCAAAGTGGGTGTTTGGGGATTCGCCCGCGTCATTCCAGCCGAAGCGTCCGCCACCGGCGATGACGCGTTTCGGGAGCTTCACTTTGTCGCGAAAGATCACGTTGCGGAGGTCGTCGAGGATGTGAGGGCCCCAGTTGCCCATTTCGCCGTTGCCGGTGTTCCAGTCCCAATGCCAGTCGTAGTGGAATTTTTCGCGGAAGAGCGGCTCGTCCTTGGCTGGGCCGAGCCAGAGATCGTAATCCACGCTCGGTGGCGGCGTGAGTGGCGTCTCACGTTTGCCGATGGTCTTGCGCATGCTGTAGTGATTGCAGCGCACATACTTGATCTTGCCGAGTGTGCCGGCATCGAAGTAGGCCTTGATCTCATCCTGCATGGGATCGCTGCGCTGCTGCGTGCCGCCCTGGCAGATGCGGCCGTATTTGCGAGCGGCTTCGACGAGCTTGCGCCCTTCCCAGATGTTATGTGAGACGGGCTTTTCGACATACACATCCTTGCCGGCCTGCATGGCCCAGATGGCGGCGAGCACATGCCAGTGGTTCCCGGTAGAGACGACGACGGCGTCGATGCTTTTGTCCTCCATGACTTTGCGAAGGTCCTGCGTGGTGGCGGCATTCGGGAAGAGCTTTTTGGCTTTTTCGAGCTGTGCGGTGTCGGGATCGCAAAGCATCACCACTTCCACGCCGGGCACTTTGGCCATGCGTCCGGCATTGCCGGTGCCCTGGCCACCGAGGCCGATGCTGGCGATGCGGATTTTTTCATTCGCCCCGAGCACGCGACTGGCGGAGAGCGCGGTGAAGGCGAGGGCGGACTGCGTGATGAAGGCGCGGCGGGAGGTCAGGGGACGGTTCATGATTGGAAATGGAATGTGAGACATCAGGAAAAACATGCCGCCAACGTCCTGTCCATCTTCAATCCACGCTTTTTTGCCTGTGGCAGCCCTCGGGGAGGGCAAACTCTCCTTTGCAATCATCATCAGCCTCGCCACGAACTAGGGAGCAACCTTTCCGATCCACCATGCGAGCCCGCGTCATCAAAGACTTTCGCTTCGAGGCAGCCCAGACGCTGCCCACCCTGCCTAGCACTCACAAGTGTACCAAGATGCATGGCCATTCCTTCAAGGTGGAGATCGCCATCGAGGGGGAGGTGGATCCAGCCATCGGCTGGGTGTATGACCACGCGGAGATTTCCAAGGCCATGAAGCCACTCATGGAGCTGCTCGATCACAGCTACCTCAATGAAATCGAAGGCCTGGAAAATCCCACCATCGAATACATGGCCGCCTGGCTGTGGAAGAAGCTTGCCCCCCAGCTCCCCGGTCTCGCCGATATCACCATCCACGAGACTCCGAATGCCCGCTGCGTCTTCCGTGGTGAATTTTGAACACTCCCCCTCACCGATCACGCCCCGTGGAAGACTCTGATTACAAGGTCCAGCTCGAAATCTTCGAAGGTCCGCTCGACCTGCTGCTCTATCTCATCAAGAAGGATGAGATCGATGTCTATGATGTGTCCCTGGAACGCATCACGCGGCAGTATCTCGACTACATCGATACCTTCAAGATGCTCAATATCGAGCTGGCCAGCGAGTTCATCGTGATGGCGGCCAACCTGATGTACATCAAGAGCCGCGAGCTGCTGCCGAAGGACGTGCAGCCACCGGATGAAGAGGCCGATGAGGATGATCCGCGCTGGGAGCTGATCCGCCAGCTCGTCGAGTACAAGAAGTTCAAGGAGGCCGCCAGCTTCCTCGGCGTGCAGGAAGTGAAGAGCGATGAGTTCTTTGCCACCACGCCAGAGATGCCCGACCTCGAAGCGCCTGTCGTCGGCATTGGTCAGGTGGGCATTTTTGACCTCATCCGCGCCTTCCAGCGCATCCTGAAGCGCTTTGAGAACACCTCCGACTTCCGCGAGATCGTTAACGACCGCTTCACCGTGGCCGACAAGATCGAGGAACTCCTCAACATCGTGCCGGAGGGCGGTCGCGTACGTTTTGAGGAGCTCTTCAACAGCGCCTCCAGCCGTGGTGAGGTGATCGTGACCTTCCTGGCCATGCTGGAACTCATCAAACTGAACC
>JBEIGR010000615.1:0-3467 GCA_040381795.1 Verrucomicrobiaceae bacterium
GCCGAGCACGAGGCTGCGATGGCGCTGGCGGATGCGCTCGCGGGTGGCTTCATCGCCCTCGATGTAGCCGCGATTTTCCTCGGGAAAGGGGAAGCCGAGCGGACGCGGGTTGATGTTCACGTCGCACTTGCCGTTGGGGATGTCGGCGACGGACAAGGCACGCACGAGCGTGTCGAAATGCTTCGGATTGTAGCCGCGACCGGGCTTGAAGACCTTCGGCCCGGCGAGGCGGCCTGCCTTGAAGTCATCGAAGTAGCCGAGGTAGTCCCGGCGATCATAACCGGGCGGCGGCGCGGTCAGGCGCACGGCATTCGCGGGGTCCTTGGTCAAACACAGCCGGTAGGTGTAGGCGGGCAAAGCATCGTCTCCCTCTCCAGTCGTGCCGTGGAGGAACTCGTGGCTCTGATAGTCGAAATAGACGACTCCGGCATGAGGTTCGTCGAAGTCGGCCTTCGACTCGCGACCAAAGCGAAAGCCCGCGCCTGCTGCGGCATACAAATCACCTTCGTAAGTTGCATCGACGAAGACTTTAGCGGTGAGAGGCTTCTCATCGCCATTTCGACGATTCACGAGGGTGATGCCGCGCAGCTTGTTCTCGGTGACTTGGGCCGCTCTAAGCCGCCAGCCTTTCCAAACGGTGATTTTCGGCTCTTTGGCGAGCATGGCCTCGAAGACCTTCTCCGCCACATGCGGCTCCGCGTAGTAGCCATCCTGGCAGAGTTTCGTGCTCTCATGCTGCGGGCCGTATTTCGTGAGGTAGTGCTGATGCACGCCCGCGACGAACTCCTTGAAGAGACCGCCGATCATGGCGCGGTTCTCGATGTCGCTCTTGCCAAGGCCGCTCGTGGTCATCCCGCCGAGGTGGTCGTGGTATTCGACGAGCGTGACCTCGCGGCCCAGGCGAGCGGCGGAGATAGCTGCGGTGATGCCTCCGGGCGTGCCGCCATAGATGACGATGTCCTGAGCGGCAGATTGACCGCAAAGGAACACAAAGATCGCAAGGAACAGCTTTGGGATGGTCATGGCTTGGGAGCAGTGATCAAGGGTTTCTCCGGCATCTTCACCGCATCCACACCGCTGAGCTTCACCTTCAGCACCTCGACGGTTTGCTTGCCTCCAGCGAAGGCGATGAAGAGGCTGCCATCGTGCTCGATGACGTGCGGGTAGTCGATGTGACGACCGCCGACAAGGTAGAGCATCTTGGTGAAGACGAGACCGTCCTCGCTGATCGAGAGCGTGAGCGGATCACGCTTCTTCGGATTCGGGTTGGAGACGAGGACATAGCGGCCATCGCGGAGACGCAGACCGCTGATTTTGGACGTTGCATCGGGGAAGTTTGTCTTCACCGGGGTCGTCCAGGTGCGTCCATCGTCGGTGGAGAGGGATCGGTAAAGGAAGCCGCTGCGGCGGTTGTCGCGGAAGACGGCGGCGAGGCGGTTGTCCGGGAGAATCCACCAATCCGGCTCCTCGGCCTTGAGTTCGGCAGCGCTGCCGAGCACGGGAAAGGACTGCCAGTCATCGAGCGCCTTCACGCCGCCGACGAGGAAATGCACGCCGCTCTTCGAGTAGTCAAACATGCGGCGGGACATCATCCAGTCGCCGGTGCGCAGCTTGATGGGCGGGAAGTTGTTGATGGTGTTTTTGAAGACGAGACCCGCATCGCTCCATTCGCCCGTGCTTTTGTCGAAGCGGAAGGCGCGGAGTTCGAGGCTCTTGCCGAAAAAGCCCGCCGCCTCATCGAGCGAGGCGAGCGCGAGCAGTTCGCCATCACGCTTCCAAAAGCCGCGTGAGATCCAGCGCATGCCTTTATACGTGTGGGTGGCGTAGTGCGGCGTATTGGGGCCGGAGTTTGGCGGGACGGGCGTCATGAACTTTGGCGTGCTCCATTTCAAACCATCCGCGCTGGTGGCGAACTTCACCCGCTGGCCCACGCGATCCTCGATTCCCGGTCCATCGCTCCACATGGCCCAAAACTGGCCGTCGTGAAGGGCGAGGTAGTTGTGCTGGTTCACGCCGCCCGCTTTTTTATCGAGCTGGGTCGGATCGTTGGATTTCGCACGCACATCGCTGATGACGACGTGCTCGCTGGGCAACTTGGGGAGCGCCTGGAAGTCAAGCTGGTGCGGATTCTCCGGCAGCCAAGGTCCGGCGAGCATGAGGGGGGATTTTGTTGAAGCTGGCTCGGCGGCGCTCGCAGAGATGGTGCAAGCGATGAGGATGGCGAGTAGAGCGCGGGCAGGCATGGAGAAGTAGAGGTAAGTGTATTGAAGAGCCGGGATGGATAAGAATACGGAGAGTCAGCTCCAAAGCTCGTTGAAGAGCACCTGCTTTTCGGCTGCGGGCAGTGATGAGGCGGAAACGGCGTTCCAGGCTTGATTGATGTCAGCACGAGACCACGCCGAAGCGATCAACCGTGCCAGACGATGGCGAGTGTGACCGCAGAGAACCTGGGGCAGCAGGTTCAACGCGCGGCCGGGAGCGTGGGGAAGGTGTCGTTGAATCATGCGGGCAAGTTTCTGGGTGTGCTCGGTGGGTTCCGGATCGCTCATGTGCGGGGGCATCATCTCTGGGCGAGCCGCACCGGCAGCACGGGCTGTGTTTTCAGCGTTAGGCGCACATCATCGGCGAACTGATCGCCAAACACCGCCTCGGTGCCTGTGGGAGTCTTCGGCTTGTGAACGACGAGATGAATCACCGCAAAATCCGCGCCCGGCGGCAGCAGCACCTTCGTCGTCACTGGCTGCCACGTGGCTGGAGCTCCACCGAAGCTGTCGAAAGTGCCCGACCCGGCTGCCAGCGCCTCTTTTTGCGACAGCGGCCACTCGGCAGGCAGCGAATCCGGTGTGCCGGAGAAAGTATAAAGTCGGCAGATGAACTTCACCTTCTCCCCCGCTTTCTGCCGAGCATCCATGAACCGGGCGCTCAGCTCCAGCGTAGCCTCACCAGGGTCAGCGTCCGCCTTCAACGACCTCAAATCGACAAGCTGATACACATCGCAAGAAGCCGCGCCGTAGTTCGGCAGCGCGGGTTCCCTCTCCGCACGCACAAAGCGAAGCGCCCGACTGCCTTCCACGGACGACTCCTCGACTGCCTCTGCCTCATCCCCGCTCCATTTACCAAACCCGGACGGAAAGCCCGAAGCCACGCGCCCCATCGTCTTTTCAAAGCTACCATCCACCAGCGCAAACAACCGCGAGGCCGTCGCGACCGCGCGTGGCATCACATAACCGAAGACGACCGACGTGCAGAACATGCCGAACACAATCCCCGCCGCCGCTGCGGTCAGTGGACGCCATGAGAGCCAGACGGAGCGGGGCTGGCGAACCATGCTTGTTGCAGCGCCAGCCACCGCCATTTGCTGGAGCTTGCGGCGATTGAAGGAACGTCGGAGGTCCACATTGAGTTGAGTCCGCGAAGCCAGATAGACCAGAGCTGCGGGATCGGTCTCCAATCGCTGAAATAACAGC
>JBEIGR010000616.1:0-3460 GCA_040381795.1 Verrucomicrobiaceae bacterium
GCGGTATGCGATGGCTTCATCGACAATACCACCCATTTTCATGAGTTTCCTCGTGATGACATCCCGTGTTTCCTCCGCTTTGACCCAAAGAACGGAGACGTGCTCCATGCTTAGCTGGTCGCCCAAGGCTTTGACGAGATGCCTGGCATATGCCTAGCATTTTTTGTGCGGGGGGCTGACAACTGAGGCAGTTCCGTTTCACTGCCGCACCATCACCAGCACCGTCGCCGCACGCACCTCCGCCGCCAGGGCCTCCATATCGGTGCTGGCAGACACTTTCACGGGCGTGGCCGATGGAAAAGCCGTTACACTTTTGAGTAGGGACGCCGCCACAGGGCTTTTGATGGAATAGGTCACGTTTTCCCGTCCTCTGAGCACAGCGGCCACGATACCGGCGATGCACGTATCACGCACCTGCTGCATGTCGATCACAGCCGCGGCGCTGTGAATCCTCATGCCGAGGCCGGTTTTAGAATCCTCGCAAACTTGCACACGGGCCGGGTCTGGATTACAGCAAACATCCTGAGTTTTTCACATGACACCTTCAGCCACTGATTTAGAACTGCGGTTTGAATCCGTGCTTCGCCCTCGTCTCCGACTGCTGGCGGCCGACCATCCGCTGGATTACTCGCAGAACCTCGGGAAGCTGGGGCTGGATTCGATGGCCGCCATCGATTTGCTGATGGACTTGGAATCCAGCCTCGGAACACCGATTCCGGATGAACTGCTGACGGCGGAAACCTTTGCCACGGCTCAAAGCCTGCTCGACACCCTGAAGAAGCTGGCTGCCTCCTGATCCGGGCACGTCAGATGCGACACATGCCGTAGTCTCCATCCAGCAGCACACTGTGACGCTCAGCGTCTCGCATGGCCGCTGGAAAAGAAAAGGACAGCTTGGGCTGCTGCTTGATCCGTGCCAACGCGGGGGCCGTGAGCCACTCCGGGGAAGGTCCCAGGGTCATCACCTCGATGAATCGCCGAGCCTCGCCGAGCAGCCCCGGACGGCGGCAGATCTGGCCGAGGGCCGCGAACACCTCGTTCATGTCTCCGGTCGTGGTGAACCAGTCCACCACCAGCCATGCAGGACGTTTCTTGATCTCGTGTTCCTGAAGCATGAGATAAGAAGAGAGTGCTCCCTGCTCATCGAGCACTCCAACAAAACGAGGCTGCATGTCCGGGGCGCTTTGTGTCCAGCGGAGGCAGTCGAGGGTGATCCATTTTTCCACCCGGTCAGGGCGCATGAAGGGTTTGCCACGGCATTCACCTCGGCCAGGCTGAAGGCCAAGCGGCGCCCGGGCGGCAATGGCGGAAACCCTCTCCCTCTTCCCCAATCAAGGCCGCCAGCGGACCGACCACCGCGCCGGTGGCAAACACGTGCGCCATGCCGTCCTCCACCGAGCGAAAGCCGATTTTTTCAGCAGGACCCGCACCACAGGCCCAGGGGTGGTGTCGGTCATGCCCACGGTCCGTGCCAGCTCACGGAGCTTTAAAAGCAGCTGCACACTGGTCCCACGGTGTTCTTCGGCCACACGCCAGCTGACGGGGGAAATCATCGGAATACGCTCCCCCTGCCATGCGCTCCAGGAAGGAATGGCTGCCATGAATCCGACGATGCGGCCGGCGTCATCCCTTTGCACCCAGCCTCGCAAGGGGAGCGCGTCGAGGGCAGGGTTCGTCGTCCACCAGTGCTGCATGCGTGCGAGCCAGCGTTCGGCCGGGCACGGGCAGCCTTCCGCGGTCTCCAAGAACGTTGCGATTTCGGTTCGCCGTGAGGGAGGCACGTCATCAAGCAGGGTGTCGAATGTGAAACTGATGTACCGACATGGTTTCGTGGACGGGGCTGGCTGTCAATTTGTTGCGCCGGAAGGTTTTGCAGGTTAGCGGCAGAGTAATGCCCCTTGATAGTTCGACGCGCGCTGTATTTGACCGCATTTATGCCACCGACTTGGTTTATGAGCCGGGCTGCTGGAAGCTGTGCGGTGATGCCCACTGCTGTCACTTTTCGAGGCACAAGGCCCGGTTTCGCATGATGGCACAGGAGTCCTTCCAGGAGCTGCCGCTGCTGCCAGGAGAATGGGAGTATCTCACCGAACGCGGGTGGACCACCCAGTTTGGCGAGCATGAGCATCGCGCGAGTACCTATGAGGCGGGGGGCAGCGTGTTCCGGGTCGAATCCGTGATCAGCCACAAGCCCATGTGCGCCTGTGATCATGGCACCCGCACCACCATCTGCCGCCTGTACCCGGTGCTTCCGGTTTACGATGGCAGCGGGCGGGTTACCGGCACGGAGGTGCTCGGCTCTTACGAGGAACTGGAGCGGCTTGATGGCCTGGAACCCGTTTGCAAGATAACCGCCGTGCCGTTGTCGCAGATGAATGTTTTTCTCGATCTCGCCAACGAGATCGGGCGCCATCCCGTGCTGCTAGTTTACCTCCGCGCGTATCACGCCACGAAGCGGCATGTGTTTGACGGGCTGGCTGCCAGACTCACGTCAGGAGAGGTGGGCACCGCGTTTCAGCTGTTTGAGCGGGGCTATCTGCGGCGGCAGTTGATCAGGCATGATGATCTTCGAGCCTCGTTGGCCTCGATCGTCGATGAAGCGCGCGCGCTGCATGGAGATGCCTTTGAAGAGGCATGGAAAAACCTGCACGAGGCAAGGGGCTGATGTCCCGGCGCATCTCGCACGACGCATGGCGGTGGTCATGAGATTGTTTTCGTAGTCTTGCGTTGAAATCCCGTTGTTTGGGGGCAGGTGAGCGGGCCCGTGCCACCAAGCACGCGAGCATTGTCGCGGGGTGGTTCATCAAACGGGTGACCAGGCTGCCATGGGTGGCACACTTCAGCGACCCATGGATCGAGAAGCATCTCAATGGCCTGCAAAGATGGATTGCCGGGCAGTTTGAGCGGCGCGTGATCCGGGACGCCGTCGCACTCGTCTTCGTCACGCCAGCCACCCCTCATACCCGTCCCCGCTCCACGTCCAGGGCCAACCCGACCCGGCCCCCTCATAGCAAATTCCTAGCAGACATGTCACAAGCTTGCTGCTTGACGGTGAATTGTTACTCGGCACTGGGAAAAAATGCCCCCCAAACGCCTTTTCGGAGTTCTCTCCGCTCTCACGCTCGCCCTCGGCCTCACCTCCTGCGAAACGCTCCTCCCGCCCGATGGAGCCGATGAACCCGGCGCGGTCAGTTCCGGCAGCGTTCTCACCGAGGCTCAGGCCGCCCAACGGTTCTTTCAGGCCTACAAGTATCATGATCGCTACGCCGCTGCCAAAGTCGCCAGCGACGCCGCGCTCGACAAGCTCAACTGGGACGCTAGCTCAGGCTCCGCCTCTAACCTGCGCCTCGAAGAAACCGACAGCGGCTATGCCATCGCTTACGATGGCGGTGCCATCCACCTTCAAATCTTCAGCGACGGCCATGTGGGTGCCAATGTCGCCGATGTGAACGTAACCGCC
>JBEIGR010000617.1:0-3459 GCA_040381795.1 Verrucomicrobiaceae bacterium
GGTGGCGGCAGTTTGGTGCCGGCTTTCGCGGATGCGGTGGTGGCGAAGGAAAACGTGCCCGTCGGCATCATCGCATGTGGCATTGGTGCCACAAGTGTGCGCGAGTGGTTGCCCAAAGGTGCGACGTTTCCGAATCCGCCGACGCTCGTCAGTCGCGTGGAGCAGCTGCCGAATGGCCAGTGGGCCAGCAAAGGCGCGGCGTATGAGGCTTTCATCGCGCGGATGAAGTCCGTGGAGCCGCAGGGCTTTCGCGCGGTGCTCTGGCATCAAGGCGAGAGCGATGCGAATCAGAAGGACACGACTCGCACGCTGTCGGGAAAGCTTTACCGCGAGTGCTTGGAGAAACTCATCCGCGATTCACGACGAGACATCGGTTGGAGCGCGCCGTGGTTCGTGGCGCAGGCAAGTTATCATGTGCCGGGCGATGAAGGCAGCGATGACATCCGCGCCGCGCAGGCTTCGCTTTGGAAGGATGGCCTCGCCTTCGAAGGCCCCGACTCGGATGCGCTGAAAGGCAAACTCCGCGAGCGCGATGGCAAAGGCGTTCACTTCAGCGGCGAGGGTTTGCGCGTTCATGGTGCGAAATGGGCCGAGAAGGTGCTGCCGTGGCTCGCCAAGCAATGGACCGAGCCTCGCGAAACGAACGATGGCACGGAGTGGAGTGATTTTGCGCAGCTTCCCGAATGCCACAGCCTCGGCTGGGTGAGCGCGAACGTGCAGACGAAGGACACGAAGAGCTGGAACGGCGTGCTCGACGAAGCGAAGTGGGGCACGCCTGATCCGCAGCAGGTCGTGAGCCGCAACTGGGACTGGAAAGTGAGCGAGGCGCAGTGGCGCGAGGCGGTGAAGCAAAAAGGCGAGGGCAGGCGCGAGGAGGTGCGATTTGATCTTTGGTTGCCGAAGGATCTCCAAACCGCTCGCGGCATCGTCGTCATGTCCGGCCATGGCAGCGGCGAAGGTCTCTTCAAGCGTGCTGACCTGCGAAAGCTCGCGCAGGAGCTGGGCCTCGCGTTGGTCAAGTTCACCGGCAATCCGATGCAGCGCGGCTTTTGGCCTCAAAGCCTGCTTTTCGAGCACTTGCGGCAGTTCGGCGAAAAGAGCGGCCATCCTGAGCTGCAACACGTGCCGCTCTTTCTTTACGGCCACTCGAACGGCACCGGCTTCTCCGCCATTTTCACGTCGTATGTGCCGGATCGCGTCTGGGGCTGGGTTTCGATGCGTCCGGGCACGACGTTTCAGGTGTATCAGCCCGGAGCCGCGCAAGTCCCCGGACTCGTCATCTTCGGCGAGGACGATCCCTTCCTCGCGCGACCTTCCAAAGACGAAAACCTCGCCGTGGTGCCCGCCCTGCGAAAGAACCATCACGCTCTGTGGAACATCGCCGTCGAGCCCAAGACCGGCCACGGCCCCGGCGAGAAGACCTGGCCGCTCGTGTTCAGTTTCCTGCGCCACACCTTCACCGCCCGCGTCCCCGCCGATGCCGATGCCAAAACCGGCCCCGTGAAGCTCCTCGCGCCCGCCTTCGAAAGCGGTCACCTCGGCCAAAACTGGCAGACGAAGCCAGGCGGCTATGAAAAGCTCATCACCGCGCCCTTTGCCGAATTCACCGGCGACAAATCCACCGCCTCCTGGCTTTTGAATGCCGACTACGCGGCGGATTGGCAGCAGTTTCAAAGCACGGGCGAGGTTCAAGCGAAGAGGTAGCAAGCGCTCAAAGAGATGAAATGCGGAGCCTTGTCTCCGATCCATCGCTGTCGTATCAATGCATTCGTGATGAAGCCCGAACCTTTGCACCTCGGAGATGGATAAGATATTCGCCCTCCTCAACCAGATGGAAGCCGATGGTGTCATCGGCCAGTATGCCATTGGCGGAGCGGTGGGGGCGATTTTCTGGTTGGAGCCTTTCGCCACGAAGGATCTGGATGTGTTTGTGACGTTGCCCACCGGGGAAGGAAGCTCACTGCTGACGTTGGGGCCGATCTATTCCTATCTCATGAACCGTGGCTATCAGCCGAGCGGTAAGTTCATCGTCATCGAAGGCTGGGCCGTGGAGTTTGTGCCACCCGCCACGCCTCTCGTTGAGGAAGCATTGGAGAAGTCCGTGAAGCGAGATGTGAACGGCATCGATACTCGTGTCTTCACCGCCGAGCATCTCGCGGCCATCTGTCTGCAAGTGGGGCGCGCGAAGGACTATGACCGGGTTGTTCGTTTTCTGGAGGCTGAGGTCATCGATGCGGCTACGTTTGAAAGCGTTCTACAGCGATATGAGTTGATGCCACAGTGGCAGAAGTTCCAAAGCACCTATCTCGAACCATGAATCCTCTTCTCAACGACATGATCGACCGCAAACGCGAGCGAAGGAAGGAACTGGCCGCTTTAACAGTCGGGGAGAAGCTGCGGATGCTGGAACAAATCCTCGCTGACACGAAGAACATCGTGGCGACGCATCCACCCAAGCCCGCGAACCCCTTGAGGCTCAAAATCCGCAAGACGCCGCTGATTGTTTCACCCTGATTGTCTGGGTTAAGACAATGAATGGCATCGCGTTCGAAAGCTTCGATGACATACGCCTTGCCAATCTCCCCTGTGTCAATCCACCGCCTCATGCCTGCTGAGTTTTGCTTGTGCGGACGATTGGAGGCGTTTTCAAAGCATGGGAGAGATCAAGAAGTAGAAAACTCTTATGAACCGCCGCCATTTCCTCACCCACACCGCAGGCTCGCTCGCGGCATCGTTGCTTCCGGCCTCCGCAGCCGGTGCGAACGCGAAGACCGTGTGGGGCATCGCGGAGCTTTGGCAGTGGTTGTACGAGAAGCAGCAGACCACAGGTCATGACTCCGCGGACTGCCTGCAGGCACATCTGGATCACGGCATCCGTCATGTCATGTGGGCGCTCGGGCGCAGCACGCTGGATTACCAGAGTGTGCTGCCCACCTCGACGATGTATGTGGGCGACACACGGCCGGAGACGAAGGTGATTGGCGATTCGTTTCGCCAGGAGTGCTCGCTGCGTGCGGCGCTCGCCTTTGCGGAGAAGAACGACATGGTCATCTACGGTCGGCTTGGCATGAACCGTCACTACGGCGACTCGCTGGGCGGTGCCTTGCGCTCGAAATACATCGCTGCGCATCCTGAATGGATGGAGCGGCATCGGCGTGGACAAGTGGATGGCACCAAGGTCAGCTTTGCCATTCCCGAGTATCGCGCGGAGCGCATCGCGGTGCTGCTGGAGGTGGCGCAAATCGGTGCGCATGGCCTTTGCCTCGACTTTTGCCGTCAGCCGCCGGTGGCGCGTTATCATCCGCACATCCTCGATCCGTGGCTGAGGGCCGGTCACGCGGATCCGAGGCAGATGCGCACCGGATCACCCGAATTTCTCGAATGGGCGCAGCATCGCGCCGACTTCGTGAACCTCTTCATGCGCGATCTCCGCGCCCAGCTCCGCGAGTTGGAAAAAAC
>JBEIGR010000618.1:0-3456 GCA_040381795.1 Verrucomicrobiaceae bacterium
GTGGCGGGGGTGAAGTTCCGGCTTTGCACATCCTGCTTGATCATTTCCAGGCGGAAGCCCGGGGTGATGCTGAATTTGCCAAAGGTGAATTTGTTCTCGGCGAAGATGGAGCCGTAGAGAGTCTCGCGATCCGAATCGAGGAAGACATTCCCGCTTTCTGCATCGGCGAGGAAGCCTCGCTGGTCCACGCGAGGGGACTGGCAGTAGTAAAAGTGCATGCCAGCGGAGAGCGTGTGTTTATTTCCCCAGGCTTCCCAGTCGTGGCGAATGCGCGGCTCGACGCCGAAGGTGTAGAACTGCTGGTTCTCGATGTTGTTGGTGTCCGATCCAGGGACGGCCCCAAAGGCCGCCTGACCTAGGGCCAAGTTCTGCCGCTTGCTCCAGCGCTGGTAGTAGCCGCCCCAGGCTCTCACGCTGAGCTCGGTGCCTTCCTGGATCTTGTGCTGCAGTTCGGCGCTGGCGGCGTAGCGTTTCAGTCGAAAGCGGTCGTGCAGCTTCGTGGTCATTTCCGGTGTGGAGGCAAAAGCCGCCGCCGTGAGGCCGCCGGGCTCGCCGTGCTCTTCTTCGTATAGATCCACGCTGAAGATGAGGCGGGTGTCATCGCTGATGGTGTGGACGAGCTTCACATTGCCGCCATCGAGGCGGTAATCGCTGTTCCAATTGCGGAAGCCTTCGCTGCTGCGGTGGTTGTAGTAGCCGTAGTAGCCCCAGTCCCCGTAGGTGCCGTCCACGGCGGTGTAGCTGGAGAAGAGATTGTCGGTCCCGTAGATGTTCTGCGAGCGGAAGCCGAAGGCCTTGTCACGACGCGGCATGTAGGTGACGTAGTTGAAGACGCCGCCCGGCTGCGGGCCATACATCAGGCCGCCGCCGCCGCGGATGAACTCCACGCGGTCCACCACATCAAGCGGGGGCGTGTAGTAGGCCTCTGGGTAGCCAAACGGGTCCGCATGAATCGGAATGCCATCCTTGAGCACCTGCATGAACTGAAAACGATGCGGCTCGCCGAGGCCACGGTAACCGATGCTCACCAGCGGGGTCGTTTCTTCGGAGAAAAGCAGGCCGGGAGTCGAGGCGAGCGCCTGGCGGTAGTTGTTGGCCTGGACCTTGGGCAGGGCGTCGAGGTCGATGACCGTCGCCCGCTTGCCGGCGTAGATTTTGGTGCCTTCGACGGCCTGCGGGAAGGAATTCTGCGTGATCGAATCGCTCTCGGACTCGCCAAAGACGGTCACCATGTCGAGTTCCTCGGCGGGCAATTCGGAGCGAAGCGTGGGGGATTGAGCGTGAGAAATGATAGCGAGGGCCAAAAGGGCACCGAGAGCGAAGGCAGGGCCGGTGAGGGAAATTCGAGGGAACATGGCGAAGGGTTTTGAAATTGAGATTCTGTCGCAACAGTGGCGCGATAATGCTCGCCGATGAAAATCCCGCAAGCACTATTTGCGATTGAGTCTCAATTGCTGTTTGACGCTACTCTTTTGCGTTTTACCCATCGAAACCGCTCCCCGCCTTGATTTTCCGTGGGACACGCTGTTTCAACTCGTCTCTTCCTCCCCACCATGAATGCCGAAACCTCCCCCCAGCGCGCCTCCGCGATCACGCGGCTGACCTGGCGTTTTGGTAGGTTGGAGGATGTGCCCGTGGGGCTATCGTGGCTTTTGGCTGTGGGAGGTGGCTTCCTCGCCGTGGGCATCGCGGGCGTCTTTGCCACCGAAATGCCGCTGATCCGCCTGAAGACCCTCGCTGATGTCACTCAGGCCGATGACCTCCCGGTCATCGAGACGACGATGGCCGAGCTTCAGGCCGAAGACACTGAGGAACCTGCCCCTGCTGAGGACGCCCCGCCCGAGACGCCAGAAATCCTCGAAATCGAAATGCCTGAGGAAGCTCCTCCGCCCGATCTCGACCTCCCCGAAGTGGCCGAGGCCATGACGCAAGAGGACATTTTCGCCATTCCGACTGCTCCCAAGATCGAAGACGTCCTCAAGCCCGTCGATCCTATCATACGTCCCAAGCCCGCTCCCACGCCGACACCGCGGAAATCCACCACCGCCTCTCGCACGCCCTCGCGTCCATCCACCACACCCGGCACGCCAGGAGGCACTCCCGGTGGCACAGGCACTGCCAAAAGCGGCGGGCGCACCGTGACTCCTGCGCCGCCCTATCCGAGCTTTGCCAAATCTCAAAACATGCAGGGCACCGTGCGTCTCAGCCTCAGTGTGGGCCCCTCGGGAGCCGTTGAAGGAGCCAGCGTGGTCAGCAGCACCGGCTTCTCCGCGCTCGATAGCTATGCCGCCAATTGGGTGCGCCGGAACTGGCGCTTCCCCGCCACCGGCACCGGCAAGCGCTACACCCTCCCTCTTTCCTTCCGACTTCGCTGATCGCACTCCAAGCCCCACGCCCCTCGCTCCATGCCTCTCGCCAACATCGTCATCGAATTCATCCACAAAGGCGGCCCGATCATGTACCCGATCTTGGTCGTCTCCGCGTTTGCGCTTTGTGTGCTCGTCGAGCGCATCTTCTGGTGGCTGCGCCTCGCCTCCCAGCGTGACGCGAAACAGCTCGACCGCGTTTATGAGTCTCTCGAAGCCGGTGATCTCACCAAAGCCATCGCGGAATCCCAAAACACCACCGATCCGGTTGTGCGCATGATCAACCACGGTCTCCACCATCGCCGCAGCAGCATGCAGGGAGCCCTTGAAGTCGCCGCCGGCCAGGAACTGCGTGGCGCAGGTCGCTTCCTCGGTGCGATGGATACCATCGTCACGCTCGCCCCTCTGCTCGGCCTTCTCGGCACTGTCACCGGCATCATGGGCAGCTTCACCAGCATCGGCAGCAGCGAGCTCGCCGTCGAAAAAGTCACCGGTGGCATCGGTGAGGCCCTCATCGCTACCGCCGCCGGTCTCGGCATCGCCATCGGCACGCTCGTCCCGATGAATTACTTCCACAGCCGCCTCGCCGCGCTCAAATTCGACCTCGAAGCCGCCGCGAACAACGTGCTCATCCTCGCCGCCCAGCATGGTTTTGACAAAGTGGGCACCAAACACTGATCTCTCACCGTGAAGCTGCATTCCCCACTTCCCGAGAAAAAGACCCGGCTGGAGATCATCCCGCTGATCGATGTCATGTTCTTCCTGCTCGCCTCCTTCATGATGGTGAGCCTCACCATGTCGAAGCAGCAGACGATCAAGGTGAACCTCCCCGTCGCCTCCGCCGCGCAGAGTGATTTCAGGCCGGACATGATCAACCTCGCCGTGAACGCCCAAGGAGATGTCTTTTACAACAAAGCCGCCGTCACCCTGCCCGCGCTCGAAACCGAGCTCGCGAAACGCTTCGGCCAGGACCCCGCCACACCCGTGTACATCAGCGGCGATGTGAACACCCGCTTCGCCGACCTCGTGAAAGCGCTCGACCTCGTTAAACGCGTCGGCTTCACCAAGGTCGCCTTCAATGTGAAACCCA
>JBEIGR010000619.1:0-3444 GCA_040381795.1 Verrucomicrobiaceae bacterium
CGGCATTGAGATGTTCGCCTTCTGGGGGGCGCATGACGAGGCGTTCCGGTTGTTTGAGAAATACAAACTCCACCCGCAGCTCTGGATCATGATGAAGGGCACGGGCGATACGCAGGAAGCCCAGGTCAAATCCGCTGCGGAAGGCCTGCTGCCCATTTTAGCCAAAGCGAAAGCCATCGGCAGCCAAGTCGGCATCTACAATCACGGCGGCTGGGGTGGCGAGCCGGAAAACATGGTCGCCGTATGCGACTACCTCAAAAAGAACCACGCCACCGACAACATCGGCATCATCTACAACCTGCACCACGGTCACAGCCACCTCGACCGCTTACCGAAGGCCATCGAAGCGATGAAGCCAAATTTGCTCTGCCTCAACCTCAACGGCATGGACATCGCGGGCGACACGAAGGGCCGCAAAATCCTCCCGCTCGGCGTCGGCACACAAGATGTGAAGGTGCTGCGCCAAATCCGCGCCAGCGGCTACAGCGGGCCGATTGGCATTCTGAATCACACCGACGAGGACGCAGAAGGCCGCCTGCTCGACAACCTCGACGGCTTGAAATGGCTCGTGCCGCAACTCGATGATGCACCAGCGGCGAAGAAGCCTTTGTATCGCACCTGGGATGAGTCAAAACTGAAGCCAGTTTCAAAGTCGCCAGTTTCAAGTTTCAAGCCGGAGAGCGTCGATTCTATCAACGTGGAGTTTGGCAAGGCGCTCAAGGGCGGCTGGGTGACTGAAGGCAATGAGGAGTTCGCAAAACTACCCTTCACCATCGAATGCCGCGCCAAGCTGGATGGCAAAAAGGGCTTCAATATCCTCGTAGCCTCTGAGCCAAAATCCTCCGCCACGCATTGGGAACTCTACACCCACGCGGGTCGCGGCACACTGGCGCTGTACCTGCCCGGACGCGGCGGCGACTTCGATTCGAAGGTCGATGTGTGCGACGGGAAGTGGCACGACTTGCTCGCCAGCGTGGATGAGAAGGGCATCGTGCTGTGGGTGGATGGGAAGCAGGTCGCCAACGTAGAACGGACTTTCCAGTCCGTTCCCGCCCCGAATCGGACTGGAAAGTCCGATCTACGTCTGGCCTTTGGTCGGCTTGTCGAGGGCGGCATCGGCTGCGAGGGCATCCTCGATGACGTGCGCCTCTCACGCGGCGTCATGAAGCCGCGCAAAGGCAATTCGCCGCGTCAGCGCATGGACAACACGCTCGGCTTGTGGGGCTTTGATGACCTCGACTCGCTCCTCCCGCCACCCGCACCGAAGGCCGCCGAGTTCACGCCGGATCTGCCTCCGCTCAACAAAGCCGACAACCAGCACTGGCAGGAGTTCGTCAATCGCGAGCGTGTCTTTGACTTCTACGGAAAGCAGGCGCTGCTTTTCATGAAGCAGAGGCCGCTGCCCGGGCTCATTCCGCCCTTTCCCGGCATGGACGGCGGCCAGCAAGGCCACTGGGGCAATCAAAATGATCAAGAGACGTGGAAGGATGGTCGCTGGGCCGCGAGTGATCTGGGCAGTCTTTTCTGCGGCGTTTTCAAAGGCGGAGGCATCACGGTGCCAAAAGGCATTTGTGTGCGTTTCGACGGCAAAGCGGCGGTTTTCGATCCCGAACGCATGGCGTGGCGCTTGGAATGGTCCGGCGGTTTCATCAAGCTCAATGACGCTCGGCACGGTTTCATGGCCGGAGCACCGATGGATGGCAAAGTGATCTCCAAAGAAGAGAAGAAGATCGCCGGCACCTTTCGTGGCCTGTTTCGTCGAGGCAAAGAAGTCACCATCATCACCAGCGAGACCGAATTGCCAAAGCCAGCCGCCGCCCAATGGCCGCAGTGGATCGAAACAAACGGTGAACTCGGCACGCAATCGCCCTTCGCGACGGATCGGATCACCATCCCGTTCGAGAATCCGCATGGCACGCTGTTTTTCATCACGGCGCATGATTTCTTCCGCGATGGCACTGCGGCGGTCGCCACGATGACGGGCGAGGTCTGGCTCGTGAAGGGCATCGACGAAAAGCTTGAGAAACTGCGCTGGAAACGCTTCGCGACCGGGCTGCATCAGCCGCTGGGCATGAAGGTCATCAAGGACAAGCTTTATGTGCTTGGCCGCGATCAGATCACCTGTTTGCAGGATTTGAATGGCGATGACGAAGCGGACTTTTATGAATGCGTGACGAATGCGATGAAGAGCTCACCGGGCGGGCATGATTTTATTGTGGGGCTGGAGGCGGACAAGGAAGGGCGGTGGTATTTCGCTTCGGGGAATCAGGGTGTGTGTCGGATTGAAGGAGCACAGGCTAGAAAGCCTATGCTAGAAGTCCTCGCCACGGGCTTCCGCAACCCCAACGGTCTCGGCATCTCAGCGGATGGCCGATTTATCACCACCAGTGTGCAGGAAGGTGATTGGACACCAGCGACCTCCATCTGCCAGATCGAGATCGATGAGAATCTCGGTGCACACTTCGGTGCCGGTGGTCCAAAGAACGGCAAGCCACCCGAGCCCGTGCTGATGTACATGCCGCGCGGCGAGGACAACAGCGCGAGCAGCCAAGTCTTCATCACGAGTGAGAAATGGGCCTCCCTTAAAGGCGACAACAACCTCATCCACCTCTCCTCGGGTGGCGGCAGCGCATGGCTCATGATGCGGCAGAAGGTGAAAGGTGGCTGGCAGGCGGCGGCGGTCAAAATCAGCGGTAACTTCGATTCCGGCCCGCAGTGTGCCCGCTTCAATCCAAAAGACGGGCATCTGTATGTGAACGGCATGCAGGGCTGGGGCAGCTACACGCCGAAGGATGGCAGCTTTCAGCGTGTGCGCTTCACCGGCGGCCGTCCGGTGCCGGTGGCTTTTGAGGCGCGTGACAATGGGGTGCTGATCCGTTTCGACCAACCGGTGCTTGAGGCGAATGCCGAGACATGCTTCGCGCAGTGCTGGAACTACAAGTACGGCCCGCAATACGGCTCGCCCGAGTATTCCGTGAGGTATGCCGACACACCCGGCCACGATCCGCTGGAGGTGCGCAGCGTGCAGAGGCTCGATGGCGGCAGGGCGCTCTTCCTTGAAATCCCGCAAATCGTTCCCGCGAGCCAGATTCACGTCCGCGTGAGCACCGGACACGACATCTTCCTCACCGCGCACGCGTTGGCGGAGCCGTTCACGGATTTCCCAGGCTACACGAAAATCGTGAAAACGAACCACGCGGCACAAATCGGCCTCGAAGCCCCGAAGCCGGCGAAGCCGAACCCATGGGCCAAAGGCGAGCCCGGACGCGAACTCGTCGTCGAGGCTGCCCTGGGCCTGCAATTCGTCCAAAAGAAGCTTGTGGCCAAAGCGGGCGAAAGACTCACGATTCGCTTCAAAAACCCCGATGTGGTGCCGCACAACTGGCTGCTCGCGAAGCCCGGCTCGCTGCAAAAAATCGGCGATAAGTGCAATCTCATGATCAC
>JBEIGR010000620.1:0-3440 GCA_040381795.1 Verrucomicrobiaceae bacterium
AGGATGATCGGCATCGGCATCGAGAGATCGCCTTTCATCACATGCAGATCGCTGTGACACACGCCCGCCGCTTTCATTCGCACCGTCACCTCGCCTCGTTGTGGTGGCAGGACCTCCACGTCCTCGATGCGGAGTGGCTTCTTGGCTTCGTAAAGAACGGCGGCGGGAGCGATCATGGTCGTGGGCTGGTTTCGTCCTCGTCCTCCTACTCGAACTCGTCCTCGATGAAAACGGGGACTTTTCGCCGCAAGCCTTCAAAAATGATGATTGCCCTGCAAGACACCCCCGCGCTACGCTTTCTACCTTCCACCTATGCGTTCCCTGATCTGCCTCGCCCTTTCCGCTGTCGCCGCCTTTGCTGCGGACACACACAAGCTCGCCCGCGTGTATGAAAAACTCCCCACGGAGCGGCCCATCGCCGTGGTGATCCCGGAGGACGGCACGCAGCGCCAGTTCTTGGCCCTTCAGCGTGGCAAAATCCTCCTCCTTCCTGCCGATCAGAATGCTGCTGAAGCCAAAACCTTCCTCGATCTGAGCCCTCGCGGCATGGAGGCGAAGGACGGCCTCTTTGAAGAAGGTCTCAATGGCCTCGCCTTCCATCCGAAGTTCAAGGACAACGGCCTCTTCTACCTCTGCTACACGATGCAGAAGCCGAAGCGCCTCATCATCACCGAGATGAAGGCCAATGGCGATGTCGCCGACGAGAAGACCGAGCGTGTGATCCTGGAGATCCCGATGATCAACTGGAACCACCACGGCGGAAACATCCTCTTCGGCCCCGATGGCTACCTCTACATGGGCATGGGCGACAACTCGAAGCGCAACGGCGAGCTCAAGATGTCCCAGCTTAACGCCACGCTCTACGGCAAGATCCTCCGCCTCGACGTGAACAGCCGCGAGTATGCCAACGCCTACGGCATCCCTGCCGACAACCCTTATGCGAATGGCGTGAACGCCCTCCCGCAGATCTACGCCACCGGCATCCGCAATCCCTGGGGCCTCAGCTTTGACGCCAAGGGCCACCTCTGGTGCGCCGATGTGGGCCAGGACCTTTACGAGGAGATCAACTGGATCACCAACGGCGGCAACTATGGCTGGCAGTTCCGCGAAGGCCCCGCCCCCTTCACGCTCAACACCGACACACCGCCTGCCGGCGCCAAATTCATCGAGCCCATCCACAGCTACAACCACGGCGAAGGCCTCAGCATCACGGGCGGCTACGTCTGCACCAGCACCACCATCCCCGAACTCACTGGCGCTTATATTTACGGCGACTTCGTCCTCGGCAAGGTGTGGGCCTTGAAGACCGACGACAGCGGCAAGGTGCTCAGCAACGAACTCCTCTTCACCAGCCCGCAAACCCCAGCTGACAATCCCAAGAAGAAGCCCACCGTCCTCATCAAGCCCACCGCCTTCTGCCCCGCCGCCAACGGCGACATCCTCGTCCTCGACTGGAACGGCGGCATCTACAAGCTGGCGAAGTAGCCTGGAGCAAGAAGGGGCTTGGAGTCCAGGCCCTCTGACCCCACGCGGAGTCGTTCAGTGCCACCTCTGTCGGCTAAGCACCTTTTCTCACTTCTTTGGGCGGTGCCTCCAGCGGGTGGTCAATAGGGGCGGCGTTGGGATCATCGGGCAGTTGGCGGATGATCGTGGCGGCTGGAGCACCCGCTTTTTTGAGCACCCGGCGGATCACGCTCAGGCAGCGGCGCAGGCTGGACTTCATCGTGTCCACGTCGATGTCAAAGCTGTCAGGCGTGGTGCCGCTGCTGGTGCAGGAGCTACAGCCCGCATCTTCTAGCGCCTCGCTCAGCGGCTCCTCAAACTGCTCCTCCGGCTCGTCGAGCGCGGGATCATCGCCCTGCATGGGGATGATGACCACCAGCTCTACCTCCTGCTTGGGCAGCGGCTTTTCCATCACCGGCTCCCCGGCCGCCATCTTCCGCATCGCCTCGCGATCCAAAAACTCCTCCGGCACTTCCCGCACTTCCATCTCGGGGCGCAAATCGGCCAAACGCGTTTCATAGCTGAGGAATGTCAGTGCTTTATATCTGTGCATTCCTTCCGCAATGGCCTGCGCTTCCATAACCCTTTTTTCGTAAGTGCTGCCTGGTTCCCGATCATGATTTGGCACCCATACGTATCTACCATCTGACGGGTCTTTAGGCTGATATTCTTCCGCGAGAAGCTTGTAAAATGTCGGTTTGGGTATCTTCGCAAGAAGATCGGATGCCATTTTTCCACAGTCCACAAAATGAATGGGCAGCTCACCTATGATCAGTACTCTAAACAAGTCTGGGGGCTGAAACATCGCTGAACCACAAGCGGGTTTTCTCGTCACGAAGTTGAAGATCCAAAAGTTCTTGGTGTCTTGAACAACTCCGTATGCAAACTCTCCGCAAACCATGGGCATCCGAATGATGGTTCCTCTCGGGGCGCTTTTCGTCGGAGTGGTGAAGATGGAATCATAGGATGGGTTGGAAACGGGAGCACGCCACAATTTGCTGGCAAGAGTCCTCGGTCATGAGTTCGTGGCATTGGTTACTTCCATGAAGTGTTTTGGTTCTTCCAGCACCTTCTTAATCACGGCCTTTTCGTCAAGACGCCGGATATAGTGGCTCACATTCACAGCCAATTTCATCGCCAGCCGCTTTGCCTTTCCCGTCGAGCTCTCACTCAACGGTTGCCTGTCAGTCCGCCTGAAACCATCATTGAACTCCGCCTGCGTTAGCACTAACCCCGCGCCTTCAGCCCCACTCGCCTTGCCCCACGCCACATGCCCGCCCACGCCGATTCGTTCTCCATCACCACTCGCGGAAAAGGCACTTACGAGATCACCGAGCGCTGCCAGCAGATCGTTCGTGCCAGTGGCATCCGCACGGGCAGCGCCACGATCATGGTGCGGCATACCAGCGCCAGCCTGGTGATCTTTGAAAACGCCGATCCATCCGCTCGCACGGATTTGCATGCCTTCTTTGACCATCTGGTGCCGGAGGATACGCCTTACTTCGTGCATACCCATGAAGGTCCGGACGACATGCCGAGCCATCTGCGCATGGCGCTCACCCGCACGTCCGAGGTGGTGCCGGTGATGGAGGGCCGTTTGGCGCTGGGGACTTGGCAGGGTATCTTTCTTTTTGAGCATCGCAGGGCTCCGCACACGCGGGAGATCGTCGTCAGCGTGGTGGGGGAATGACGCGCTGCCTTGACCTCGTGACTGCTTGACCCGATAGACGCTCATGCGCCCCCCGCCGCGTCCCAATCGCCCCACCCGCCGCCCGCCTCCTCCAGCTCCCGTCACCGCCGTGCCGGGCAGTGATACCTGGCGCACGCCGTGGGCCCAGATGAAGTATTTCTCCTTCAATCCGGCGGTGTATCCGAACATGATCACCGCCGTCTCGCCGGATGCCGGACCCGGATCGCTGGTGCATGTGTATGACAAG
>JBEIGR010000621.1:0-3437 GCA_040381795.1 Verrucomicrobiaceae bacterium
CAGCCCGCCCATGGCGAGGCCGCCGATGCGCAGGAAATCGCGACGCGAGACGCCATCGCAAAATTTGCCGTGAGATTTGCCGGAGAGGGTGAGCATGGCCAAAAACTACGGCGGGGCGGAGCGAAGGCTTTCAGCGATCCATGACGAAGGACGAATTCAGAATGACGAATGAAGGGCGAAGCCCTAAAAAGGCGGCATGAAATCGCTCTTGCTGCTCGCCGCCATGGCTTGGACACGCCAGCCCGACATTCCTGATCCTCGCGGCTTCGCGGGAGCCTTCGCCGGGGTGCAGGATGGGAAGCTCATCGTCGCCGGTGGCACACACTTCACGGACAAGATGCCCTGGGAAGGCGGGACGAAGGTCTGGTATGACACCGTGCATGCCTTCGACGGCGAATGGAAGGTCATCGGCAAGCTGCCAAAGCCGAACGGGTATGGCGTGAGCATCACGACAGGGCAGGGGATGCTCATTGCGGGCGGTGGTAATGCCACGGAGCACTTTCGCGAGGTCTTCTGGCTGCAAAACGACGCGAAACTGCCCCCGCTGCCAAAGCCCTGTGCCTTCATGAGCGGGTGTCTGCTTGATGAGGTGCTCTACATCGCCGGAGGCATCGAGACGCCGACGGCCCCGAGTGCGCTGAACACTTTATGGTCCCTCGATCTGAAAAAGCCGGACGCGGGCTGGCGAGAGCTTTCACCCTGTCCCGGCGGCGGTCGCATCTTGAGCTGCATGGCGGCAGCCGAAGGTCGCGTGTGGTTGTTCAGCGGCGCGGCCTTGAAAGCCGGTGCCGATGGCAAAGCAGAACGCCTCTGGCTGAAGGACGCGTGGAGCTACACACCCGCCCTTCGTAGCGGCGAGCGTCAGCTTGCCGAATCTGGAAGACTCACGTCTTCCGCTACGGGCTGGCTGAAGTTACCCGAGATGACACGTGTGGCCGTGGCAGCCCCCGGGCCAGCTCCGGTGGTGGATGGCAAGATCCTCATCTTCGGCGGTGATGACGGCGCTTTGGTGAACTTTGAGCCCAAATCGGCTCATCCAGGCTTTCCACGCGAGGTGCTGGCTTTCGAGGTGAAAACGCAAACATGGTCCAAGGCCGGCGAAGTGCCCTTTTCCCTCGTGACGACGAACGCGGTCCTCTGGAACAATGAGATCATCATCCCCGGCGGCGAGGCGCGGCCGGGTGTGAGATCGCCACAGGTGTGGTCATTGCCCGTACCATGAAGGGACGAAGCGGCTTGGGGCGTAAGGTTGTCATGCCTCTCTCCCGCCGCTCCTTGATTCAGGCCGTTCCTGCCGCGTTCGCGGCCTCTTTTCACATCCACGCCCGCTCGCAGGAGGTGAAGCAGCTCTGGCGCACGGGGAATCCGGGCATCGACAAGCCGCGTGAGATCGCATTCAACCTGCTCAAGCCCACGCAGGCGCAGCTTGAGCATGCGTGGGAGCTGCATTTCGGCTCCGTGGTATTTGAGAGCTATGGCTTTGCCCCGCGCTGCGCCATCGACGCGAAGGCGATGAATGAGGCGATCCAAGGCGGTGCCTCTGCGGCGGAGATCAGCGACCTGCGGGAGTCGATGAGCATGAACCGCAACGCGACGAGCGAGCGGGAGCGGAAGGAATTCCTCGATGCCTTCCACGCCGCCGGCGTGACCTGCATCTTCCAAAACACCGGCGAGGAAGGCAGTGATCCGATGCGCCTCATCAAACGACTCGCTCATTTCACCAAGGCGACGGATGCGCTGAAGCCCGCACTTTCGAAGGTGACCACGGCGGAGGAGATCGAGTCGCTCAAGAAAGCGGGGCATGTGGGCCTGTGCTTCACCACGAACGGCGTGCCGCTCATGCAGGATTGGGAGAGCGTGAAGGATGAGTTGCGCTTCATCCGCCTCTTCCACGAGCTGGGCACGCGCATGATGCATGTGACCTACAACCGCCGCAATCCACTCGGCGATGGGGCAGGGGAGCCGCATGACGGCGGCCTGAGCGACTTCGGCAAGGCGGCCATCGCCGAGATGAACAAGATCGGTGTCATCGCCGATGTGGCGCACAGCGGCTGGAAGACGGCCTTCGATGCCGCGAAGGCCTCGTCAAAGCCCATGGTGGCCAGCCACACGACCTGCTGCGGCGTTTACGAGCACTTCCGCGGCAAGCCTGACGATACCATCAAGGCCATTTGCGATACCGGCGGCCTCGTCGGCATCTGCTGCATCCCGCGTTTCCTCGGCGGCAAGGGCGACATCACCGCGCTGCTCGATCATCTCGACCATCTCATCCAAAAGTTCGGCCCCCAGCATGCCGCCATCGGCTGCGATGTGGCCTACACGAGCCGCTTCGACAAAGAAGAACGTGCGAAGCTGCTCAAAGCGCCCGGTGGTGCCGCCGATAAATGGGAGCATCTCTGGCCGAAAGACGATTTCAAGACCACCATCGAGGCCGAGCAAAGCGTCGCCTGGTCCAACTGGCCTCTCTTCACTCTTGGCCTCGTCATGCGCGGTCACAGCGATGAGGTGATCCGCCAGATTTTGGGTGGGAACATGCTCCGTGTGCTGCGGGCGAATGCGGCCTGAGACTTCCTTCACCAGCTTTTGCTCGCTTCCAGGGCATGGCCGCTTAGGAATCACGCCCCCAACGCGCCATGCTCCGTCTGCTTTTGCTCCTCAGTCTCCCGCTCTTCCTTGCCGATCAGGTCACGAAGAGCTGGATCGTCGCAAACTTTCCCTCGCCGTTTGATCCGGCGGGCTATGGCGTCGAGCGGGAGATCATCCCCGGCATCTTCTGGCTGCATCATGCCGCGAACACCGGCGTGGCCTTCGGCATGTTCAACGGCACGGCGTATGCGAACTACGCCTTCACCTTTGTTTCGCTCGCTGCGCTGGCCTTCATCATCGTGCTGCATCGCAAAGGGGCCTTCCCTGGCTGGATGAGTCGCCTCGCCGTCGCCCTGCTCGTCAGCGGCATCTTTGGCAACCTCACCGACCGCCTCTTCCGCGAGCACGCCACCGGCAAACTCTTCAACGGCACCTTCTTCGACGGCTATGTCGTCGATTTCCTCCGCTTCGACTTCGGCTTCCCCCCCTTCAACCCCTGGCCCTCCTTCAACGTCGCCGACTCCTGCGTCGTCTGCGCCGCCATCCTGCGTGCCGTGAGCACGTTCTTTGAGAAGTCGGAGGAGAAGAAGGTGGCGTAACGCTCAGAGTGATTTACCGCCGCGTGTGGTTAGCCCAAGTTTCGCAGATTTCGGCCAAAAGCAGCGATTTTCGCCCATCTGCCGCGCTGGAAGCCTTGATTTTGCGAGGGGTCGCACTCGCGGACCCCTTGTGGGCCGACCTTGGGTGTTGACCGGCTCGTGCCAGGGTTATCTTCAGCGGGCATGTTCCTCAAACGACGTGTCCGGCACAAAGACGGCAAAGACCACATCTACTACTCGGTGTGCGAGAGC
>JBEIGR010000622.1:0-3427 GCA_040381795.1 Verrucomicrobiaceae bacterium
AATGTCCGCCGCATCTACTTCTGGGGCTTTCACAACCACGATCCGAAGCAGGTCTTCAAATCGTCCGTCAGCTACACGCAGTGCTTTGAGACCGCTCCGGGCGATCTACCCATCTTCCTCGCCTATCGCGTGAATGGCGCACCGCTGAGCCTGGAGCGCGGCGGCCCGGTGCGCATGATCGTGCCGTGGTCACACGGTTACAAATCGATCAAATGGCTCCAGCACATCTTTGTCACCAACGACGCCCGCAACAACGACACCTACGCGCACGGCAACAACGATCCCGATTCCGTGCTGAAGACCGCCGCCTATGTCGATAAGAGCCTCGACGGGCAAAAAATCCCCGCTGGTCAGCCCGTCTTCATCACCGGTCAGGTCATCAGCGGCCCGTCTGGCGTGCAGCGAGTCGAATACTGGCTGCGCCGCATCGAAGGCGAGCCGCAACCGCTCGCCGATGACGCTCCACAACTGCTCAACGCTCCATGGAAACCCTGCGAACTCGAAGCGCAGCCCGATTGGCCCTCCGTGCTGCCTCAAGGCGTGAAACCAAGCCAAGTGCTCGCCTTTGATGCCGCCACTGGCCGCCCGCAGTCATGGCCGTCGCGCTATGGCATGTGCGCCTATCACGCGATGGTCAAAAACCTCCCACCCGGCCGCTACGAGGCCCGCGCCCGCAGCGTGGACCTCAATGGCTATGCGCAGCCCGAGCCGCGTCCGCTGCAAAAGACCGGCAAAAACGGCATCCAGGTGCGCAGATTCGAGGTCATCGCATGAAACGCATCGCTCTTCTTCTCTTCACCGCCATCGCCGTGCACGCTCAGCAGCCTCCCTCACGCGAAAAGGCGCTCCATCTCGCGGGCAATGTCCACGTCATCTTCGAGCACAAGTGCAACGAGTGCCACGGCAGCCATCTGAAGAGGCCCGAGGGCAAGTTCGGCCATGTGCTCGATCTCAAGCGCCTCGCCGACAACCTCGCCGACAACCTCGACTACATCGAGCGCGGCAAACCTCACCGCTCCGAGCTCTACCGCCTCGTGAATGACGGCGAAATGCCACCGGACGATCATCCGAAGACCCCGCCGCTCACCGGCGAGGAAAAGGAAATCGTGCGCCGCTGGATTCAGGCCGGTGCCCCGCACGAACTGCCCGCCGAACTCCCGAAGCGCACCTTCACGACGCCCACGCCACCTCCAGCGAAAACCAAAACAACCGCCCGCATCACCCTCGACCTCCGCGACCGGCCCGCCGCTGAAGTCTTTGCCGAGATCACCAAACAAACCGGCCTGCGCATCGACTACACCGCACCAGCCAAAGAGCCGCGCCTGTCCATCACGCTCAAAAACGGCACGGTGATCGAAGCCCTCGACTACCTCGTCCTCTGCGGCAATCTCGCCCTGAGCTGGAACGGCGAAACCGCCACCGTGAAGCCCGTCTCGGCTTCTGGCGGCAAGTGAGGAAGCATCCTTCGCAAAGCTCGCCGTTGCGCAGCGTTCATCCACAGCATGAAACACGCCCTCATCCTCCTGCTCACGCTGACGTCTGCCTGCCTCGCCGCTGGCACCACGGGAAAGGTCGGCACCTTGTCGAATCCTCAGCGTGTGAACCGGCTGGAGATCACCAAGCCCGGCGTGTATGAAAACATCCTCGTCGATGCCCAGGGGAAAGGCGGCAACATCGTGAAGATCATGGCGGACGATGTCACGCTGCGGAACTGCGAGATTTTCAATGGCAGCGGCAATGGCGTGGGCGTCTTCGGCACCCGGGTGGTGATCGAAAACTGCCGCATCCACCACCTGCTCGCCGGCACCTACGAGCAGCAGCACGACGCCCACGGCATCACCGGCCGCTGGGGCGATGTCACCATCCGCCACTGCGATATCTCCCACATCTCCGGCGACTGCGTCCAGTTCGATCCCGACCGCCAGTGCCGCGGCAGCCTCACCATCGAGCACTGCCACCTTTGGGCCGGGCCGCTGGAGGCGGATGCCCCCGGATTCAAGGCGGGTCAAAGTCCTGGCGAGAATGCCTTTGACTCCAAAACCATGCCCGAGGGCGAGCGCTGCCGCCTCATCATCCGCCACTGCCATTTGCACGGCTGGAGCCAGCCCTCGCAGATCCAGAACCGCGCCGCCTTGAACCTCAAGGAGCACATCAAGGCCACCATCACGGCCTGTGTCTTCGACGACAACGAAATCGCCATTCGTGTCCGCGGCCCCGGCGGTCGTGGCGACGCCCGCGTGACCATCGAGGACTGCGCCATCTACCGCACCCAGACTGGCGTGCGAGCCGAGGACATGATCGAAAACCTACGCCTCCTCCGCACCGCCTGGGGCGAAGGCGTGAAGGAACGCATCGCCTTCCACGGCGGCAAAAACCCGCCCGGCTTCCAAAACACCGGCGAAACCACCGCGCCACCGATGGAGAAGCTGCTGTCGAAACCGTGAATGCGGAAAGGGGTGCCTCGAATGGCATTTTTCGGGTTCAGCGAGTTCGGCGTACGTCACATTACTCCACGATCATGACGTCATTGACCCGAAGGATGAGGTCATACTCCGCCTTTTTCTGGGCCAAGATGGCCTGTGTGTTCACGACGATTATTTTCTCTCCTTGGCGAGTCGTTCGCACGATTCTGATTTTAGGAGTCTTCTCACCTGACTTGGAGCCTCCTGCTCGAGCCAGCAAGGCGCTGACAGTCTGATCCTTGTCAGGTAGGTCATATTTGCCTGCTCGATGCACGTTTCCAAACACCGTCACACAGGGAGGTCCCGGGCAGATGGGGCGACGCACCATTTTCCGCTTCTCGTCAATTCGCACCTTCACCGTGGCTTCTTTGAAAAACGCTGGTTCGAGCTTGTTGCGTGCCTCGTCCGCGAGTTCGAGGCAGGTTTTACCAGCCGCCTTCATCAAACCTATATACGGCATCTGAATCTCTCCTGTCACCGAGACGTGCTGTTGCACAGCCTGCCTTTTGTCTTCCACGATCTGGATGCTGATGACGTAGCCTGGCTGCATCCGGTCCGTGTCGTTGATCCCGTCTTTGGCAAAGAGCGGGCAGCAACCGAGGAAGTAAAAGCTGAACAACCATTTCATGCCCCATGTTACGGCAGCCTGATCGCCCGTGGCAAGCGTTGTTCCACGAACCCAACGCGGACCGCTAGGACCACCTGAAATTTGCCTTCC
This sequence comes from Verrucomicrobiaceae bacterium, assembly GCA_040381795.1. Lineage (GTDB taxonomy): Bacteria > Verrucomicrobiota > Verrucomicrobiia > Verrucomicrobiales > Verrucomicrobiaceae > Prosthecobacter. The sequence continues at coordinate 3,181 of JBEIGR010000622.1, forward strand.
AAACATTCCCCTGCGGTGGCGAAATCAATCCTTCAATCTCCGTCCATCTAACAATGACTCACTTCTTCTTCCCCAGGTTCTTCAACTCCGTCTCCGTCCACATCATCATGCGGCCTTTTTCTTGTTCGCGGATGGCGGTGACTGATTTGGTCTCCACGGCGCTGGCGGTGTGTTCCCACTCGCGGCGGATGTAGGTGAGGACACCGGCGATGTCTTCGTCGGTGAGTTGGGGCAGCGGGGGCATGGC